>NZ_JAYLVT010000007.1:0-284996 GCF_035818815.1 Cupriavidus sp. SS-3 | reverse complement strand
ACGTGCAGCACCGCGTGCCGAAGATCGACAACACCATCGAGGAGCTGGGCTGGCGCCCCGAGATCGGCATGGAAGCGTCGCTGCGGCGCATCTTCGAGGCGTACCGGGGCAAGGTGGTCGAGGCCCGCACGCTGGTCGATTCCGGCAACTGAACGCGCACCCACATGGCACGGATCGCCCTGAAGGTCGACGTCGACACGCTGCGCGGCACGCGCCAAGGCGTGCCCCGGCTGCTGTCGCTGCTGGCGGCCGCGCAGGCGCAGGCCACCTTCCTGTTCAGCCTGGGCCCGGACCATACCGGCTGGGCGCTGCGGCGTGTGTTCCGGCCGGGTTTCCTGCGCAAGGTGTCGCGCACCTCGGTGGTGTCGAACTACGGCCTGCGCACGCTGATGTACGGCGTGCTGCTGCCCGGCCCGGATATCGGCCGCAAGGGCGCCGCCGAGATGCGCGCGGCGCGCGCCGCCGGGCATGAATGCGGCATCCACACCTGGGACCACGTCTACTGGCAGGACAACGTGCGCGAGCGCGATGCCGCCTGGACCCGCGACCAGATGCAGCGCGCCTTCGCGCGCTTTCGCGAAATCTTCGGCGAGCCCCCCGCCACGCACGGCGCCGCCGGCTGGCAGATGAACGAGGCCGCGTTCCGCCAGATCGATATCTGGGACATGGCCTACGCGTCCGACGGCCGCGGCACCGCGCCCTATATCCCCACCATCGGCGGCGTGCCATGCCGCCACGTGCAGATGCCGACCACGCTGCCGACGCTGGACGAGCTGATCGGCACCGACGGCCTGAGCGAGGACAACGTCCACACGGCCCTGCTGAAGCTGACCGAAGGCACGCGCGACCATGTGTTCACGCTGCATGCCGAGCTCGAAGGCGGCAAGCTCGCGCCCGTGTTCGAACGGCTGCTGGCAGGCTGGCTTGCACAGGGGCACGAGCTGGTGTCGATGGGCACGTGGTATCGCGGGCTGGATTGCGCGGCGCTGCCGCGCCTGCCGGTCACGTGGGGGGAGATACCGGGGCGCAGCGGGGAGTTGATCGTGCAGCCCGCTCCAGGCTGACGAACCGTCGCACCAAGCGATTGTGTACTCCCTCTCCCGCACGCGGGAGAGGCGAGCAAACCAGCGGTGATGCTCACCCCCCGCGCCGCGCCCCCACCCGCAGCCCGTTGAACACCACCAGCAGGCTCGCCCCCATGTCGGCGAACACCGCCATCCACATCGTCCCCATCCCCAGCACCGTCAGCACCAGGAACACGGCCTTGATGCCCAGCGCCAGCGCGATGTTCTGCCTGAGGATGGTGGCGGTGCGGCGCGACAGCCGGACGAAGGCGGGGATCTTGCGCAGGTCGTCGTCCATCAGCGCCACGTCGGCGGTCTCGATTGCGGTATCGGTGCCGGCGGCGCCCATGGCGAAGCCGACGTCGGCACGCGCCAGCGCCGGGGCGTCGTTGATGCCGTCGCCGACCATGCCGATGCGGCCGCCGCGGGCATGGGCCGCGTCGGCCAGCGCGGCGATGGCATCGGCCTTGTCCTGCGGCAGCTGATTGCCGCGGGCCTCGTCGATGCCGACCTGCGCCGCGATCGCCTGTGCCGTGTGCGGATTATCGCCGGACAGCATCAGCGTCTTGACCCCCAGCGCATGCAGCTCGGCAATCGCCTGGCGGCTGGTGTCGCGCACGGTATCGGCCACCGCGAACAGCGCCAGCGCGGTGGCCGCGCCGCGGCCGTCCACCCGCGCCAGCAGCACCACGGTCTTGCCCTCGCGCTCCAGCGCCTCCAGCCGCGCTTCCAGCGCCGGCGAGCACGCGCCCATCTCATGCACCAGCCGATGGTTGCCGAGCCGGTATTCCACGCCCTGCACGGTGCCGCGCGTGCCGCGCCCTGCCAGCGCCTCGAACGCCTCCACCGGCAGCGTGGCGATGCCGTCGGCCTGCGCCGCCGTGGCCACCGCGCGCGAGACCGGATGGTCGGAGCGCGCCGCCAGGCTGGCGGCAATGGCGCGCGCGTGCGGGACATCGTCGGCCAGCAGCGCATGGTCGGTCTGCGCCGGCTTGCCGTGCGTGATGGTGCCGGTCTTGTCCAGCGCCACCCAGGCCAACTCGCGGCCCTGCTCCAGGTAGACCCCGCCCTTGACCAGGATGCCGCGCCGCGCGGCCGCGGCCAACCCGCTGACGATGGTGACCGGGGTCGAGATCACCAGCGCGCACGGGCAGGCGATCACCAGCAGCACCAGCGCCTTGTAGATCCAGTCCACCCAGCCGCCGCCGGCCAGCAGCGGCGGCACCACCGCCACCGCCAGCGCGATCGCGAACACCGTAGGCGTGTAGATGCGCGCAAACTGGTCGACAAAGCGCTGCGTGGGCGCGCGGCTGCCCTGCGCGGCCTCCACCGCGTGGATGATGCGCGCCAGCGTCGAGTCGCTGGCGGGCGCGGTCACGGTGTATTCCAGTTCGCCGGACTGGTTGATCGAGCCCGCGTAGAGCGCATCGCCCTCGGCCTTGTCGACCGGCACGCTTTCGCCGGTGATGGGCGCCTGGTCCAGCGCCGACTGCCCGCGCACGACCTTGCCGTCGAGCGCCACGCGCTCGCCCGGGCGCAGCCGCACCAGCGTGCCGACCGCCACGCCGGCGGCCGGCACGGTGTCCCAGCTGCCGTCGGCGCGCCGCACCGTGGCCAGTTCCGGCGCCATCGCCATCAGGCCGCGGATGGCATTGCGGGCCCGGTCCAGCGACGCCGCCTCGATGCGCTCGGCCAGCGCGAACAGCACCATGACCATCGCCGCTTCCGGCCACTGGCGCAGCAGCAGCGCGCCGGTCACGGCAATGCTCATCAGCGCGTTGATGTTCAGGTTGCCGTTGCGCAGGGCGATCCAGCCCTTGCGGTAGGTAGTGAGCCCGCCCAGCGCCACCGCGGCCAGCGCCAGCACCGCCGGCAGCCACGGCAGCCCAAGGCCCAGCCATTCCGTCGCCTCGGCCCCCAGCGCGGCGACACCGGCCAGCGCCAGCGGCCACCACGGCTTGCGTGCGGTGGTTTCGGGCAGGACCTGCTGCGCGGCTTCGGCACTGAGCGGGACCGGCCGCATGCCCAGGCTTTCGATGGCGCGGGCCACCGGCTCAGTCGACGGCAGCGTGTGGTGCACCGTCAGCACGCGCTGGATCAGGTTGAATTCGAGCGCGGCGATGCCGGCCATGCCGCCCAGCTTGTTGCGGATCAGCGTTTCTTCGGTGGGGCAATCCATGGCGTCGATGCGCCAGGCAGCGGTGCTGGCGCCGGCCGGTACCTCGACCCGAGGCGGCGGCGTCAGCGCGACGGTGGACGCACACCCGCCGCCGCAACACGCGGCAGGTGCCGGCTCCGGGGCGTGAGCGTGAGCGTGGCCGTGGTGATCGTGATCATGCGCATGGCAGCCGCCATGCTGCCCATCGTGCTTGACGGCGTGATCGTGTGGAAGAGCGTCTTCAGGTGACGTGCGAGCCATGTCTTGTTGTTCGCGCTGGTTTGACCTGATGACATTGAAGACCCTGTAGTGGCTACAGAGTCAAGCGGCATGGCCGCCGTGATGCCGGCCATGCCGCGGCGGGCCGCTAGTGCTCGCAGTTGACCATCCACGACATGCCGAAGCGGTCCACCAGCATGCCGAAGCCTTCGGCCCAGAAGGTCTTCTGGTATGGCACCACCACCTGCCCGCCTTCGCTCAGCCCTTCGAAGATGCGCTGGCCTTCGTCGCGGCTGACTCCGCCCACCGACAGGCTGAAGCCGCTGAACGCCGGGCGCTCGCCGGGACGGCCGTCGGAGGCCATCACCTGGTTCTCGCCGATCTGCAGGTTGGCGTGCATCACCTTGTCTTTCCAGTCCTCGGGCACCGCCATGCCCTGGTCCTGCGGCGCTTCCTTGTAGCGCATCGCAAACGTGACCTGCGCCCCCAGCACCTTGCCGTAAAAGGCCACTGCCTCGTCGAAGCGGCCGCCGAAATCCAGATAGGGTTGCACCTGCATGTAGCTCTCCTGGTTGTCCATCGGTTTGCATGACATGAGACCGGCGGGCACTGCGGGTCGCAGCGCGGCCGGCACGCGCGCCATTATGCGCGCGCGCCGGGCCAGTGCAAGTGCGGGGTTCAGGATACGGCGGCGGGGGTGGCAGCCGCCGGCATCGGCATCGGGTCGGCCGGGAACTGCAGCGTGAACACGGTCAGTCCGTCGACGCTGCGCACCGTCACGCTGCCGCCATGCAGCCGCATGATGGTGTCGACGATGGCCAGCCCCAGCCCCGTCGAAGCCGCCGAGTTGCGGCGCGACGGATCGGCGCGATAGAAGCGGCCGAAGATATGCGGCAACGTCTCCGGCGGGATCGCCGGGCCCGGGTTGCTGACGCGGATACTGGTGCCCGTACCGCTGCCGGCGCCCGTGCCCGCGGCCGCGGGCGCGCGTGCCACGTCGACCCGCACCGTGCTGCCCGCCGGCGCGTGGCGCAGCGCGTTGTCGAGCAGGTTGGTCACCGCGCGCCGCAGCAGCGTCTGGTCGGCCTCCACCGGCGCGGAGCCGGAGACCGTCAGCACCACCTCGCGGTCCGCCGCCACGGCTTCGAAGTACTCGGCCATCTTGTCGAGTTCTTCGCGCGCGTCCAGCGTGCGCACGTCCAGCGCCACCTGCGCATGGTCGGCGCGCGCCAGGAACAGCATGTTCTCGATCATGCGGGCCAGGCGCTCGTATTCCTCCAGGTTGGACTCGAGCAGCGCCTCGTATTCGGCGGTCTTGCGGCTTTGCGCCAGCGTGACCTGGGTCTGGCCGATCAGGTTGCTGATCGGCGTGCGGAAGTCGTGCGCCAGGTCGGCCGAGAACTCGGACAGCCGTGAAAAGCTGTCCTGCAGCCGCGCCAGCATGTCGTTGAGCGCGGCCGCCAGCTCGCGCAGCTCCGCCGGCGCGCTGCCGACGTCGAGCCGCGTGGCCAGGCGGCTGGTGGTCACCGCGGCGGCGTCGGCGGCCATGCGCCGCAGCGGCCGCAGCGCGCGCCGCGCCAGCGCAAAGCCCAGCCCGGCGGCCACCGCGGCGCCGCACAGCGTGGCCCACAGCAACTGGTGGCGATATTCGCGGATCAGCGCGACGCGATAGCCGGCATCGCGCAGCACCACGATCTCCACGGCCTTGTCAGAGTCGCCCAGCTGGCCCAGCGCGGCAATGCCGCGCGAGGGCACGCCGTTCTTCGGGCGCCAGGTCTGCAGCATGCCCTTCTCGGGCTGCGTGGTGGCCGGCAGCACGCGCAGCGGCGGCACGGTCTCGTTGCGCGGGTTCAGCGTCACCAGCGGCTCGCCCTGGCGCGTGCGCACCACCAGGATCAGGCCCTCGTGGCCCATCGCGATATCGGCAAAGCGGTGGGTATCGGCGCGGATCTCGGCTTCGCTGCGCACCTCGCGCAGCAGGTGGCGCACCAGCAGCACCTCGCCCACCAGTTCGCTTTCATCGCGTCCTTCGAGCTGGGCCGAAAGCGCGCTCGACAGGTAGGCCGCCACGCTGGCCAGGATCGCCGCAGTGGCGAGCCCGTAGGCCAGCGCCAGCCGCGTGGTAAGCGAAGACGGCAGCCGCATCATGCGTCCTGCACCCGCTCGTCGCCGTCGTCCAGCACATAGCCCATGCCGCGGCGCGTATGGATCAGCTTGCGCGGGAACGGGTCGTCGACCTTGGCGCGCAGGCGCCGGATCGACACGTCGACCACATTGGTGTTGCTGTCGAAATTGACATCCCACACCTGCGAGGCGATCAGCGAGCGCGACAGCACCTCGCCGCGCCGGCGCGCCAGCAGGTACAACAGCGCGAACTCCTTCGAGGTCAGGTCGATCTTCTGGCCGGCGCGCACCACGCGGCGGCGGATGGCGTCGATCTGCAGGTCGGCCACTTCGATGAACTCGCTCTCGCGCAGCGGGCCGCGACGCAGGATGGTGCGGATGCGCAGCACCAGTTCGGCAAAGGCAAAGGGCTTGACCATGTAGTCGTCGGCGCCGAGCTCGAGGCCCTTGAGGCGGTCCGACAGCTCGTCGCGCGCGGTCAGGAACAGCACCGGCGTGTCGCGCTCGCGGCGCAGTTCGCGCAGCACCTCCCAACCGTCCAGGCCGGGCAGCATCACGTCCAGCACGATCAGGTCATAGGGATGCTCGCGCGCGTGGGCCAGGCCGTCCGCGCCATCGCGCGCCAGGTCCACCACGAAGCCGGATTCGGTCAGCCCCTTGTGCAGGTAGTCGCCTGCCTTGGGTTCGTCCTCGACAATCAGGATACGCATGATTCAATCACTTTCGGGCGGCCCAGTGCCGCCATGGCGTAACGCTAGCCGAGGATGGCGGCAAATGGGTAAAGATTGCAGAAATGTCATCGCCATGCCAACGCATTGCCACGGCCTGGCCGCGCAA
Organism: Cupriavidus sp. SS-3; assembly: GCF_035818815.1. Lineage (NCBI taxonomy): Bacteria > Pseudomonadati > Pseudomonadota > Betaproteobacteria > Burkholderiales > Burkholderiaceae > Cupriavidus > Cupriavidus sp. SS-3. Next base: position 278,594 of record NZ_JAYLVT010000007.1, on the reverse strand, counting down.
ATCCCCGGTAGAATGCGCGCTCACCTTCCCTGCGCGCGACTGTCCCGCGCGCATCGTCTCCCATTCTGCCGGTTTCCCTGCGATGAAACGCCTGCCTGATTCCTTGTTGCTGTCCCTGGCCCTGCTTGCGCCCGCTGCGGGCATCGCGGCGGACGCCCGGATGTGCGGCGCAGTGCAGGCGGCTGGCCTGTCGCTGCCGGACCGGCACGTCGCGGCCAAGCTGGCGGCGGAAGCGTCGCTGGATGGCGCTGGCGACGCAGGCTGCGGCGGCAGCGCGGTGCGCGTGATGGCCGAGCCGGCCGGCGCCGGCGCGCCGTTGCAGCTGGGCGAGACGGATGGTCCGCAGGACCCTGCCGCGGGCAACGCCCCGCAGTCGGCCGCGGCTGGCGACGTGCTGCGCGAGCTGCCGCCCGAGGTCTTCGTGCACCGCTCTCATGCGGCGCCCATGGCAACGCCGGCGGCATTCACCGGCATCCTGCCGATGCTGCCGGTGCTGCGGCTGCTGCCCCCGCACTGCTGAGCGCGACGCTGCGCAAATTTAAAGTGGATTTAACCGCGGCTTAATCGACGCGGAAGAATTCGATCGACTGCCCGGCGTTGACCGCCCGCTGCAACCAGTCAGGATATTCACCCTGCCCGTCCCAGCTCTGGCCCAGGGCATTGCGGTACAGCGGGCGCGCGCCCGCGGGCTTCGGCGCCGCGGCGGGGGCCGCCGACGGCGCGGACTCTTCGGCGCCCGCCGATGCCGCTGCAACGTTGTCGAAACACCCGGCCTCGACCAGGTCGTCGAGGGTCAGGGCATGACGGTCCATTTGCTCGCGGATCCACGCCACCGCAGCGAGTTTGGCTGAATCAGACTCGGACATGACTCTTGTGAGAGGCCCGCTGCATTTCCGCGGGCAATGAAAAACCGGCGATGGAACCACAGGCCGGTCGGACAGCCATGATTCTACAGCCTTTGCCCGGCGGCAGCTTCTCCGGCGTGCTGGCGGTGCCGACTAATGCCCGCGGGATGACGGCATTGTCATGTGGCAGTCATGCTAGTGTGGGTGGCCGCCACCTAGACTAGCCACACCGCCGCCCATCCCGGGTCGGCAACCTTACGGAGAAGCGATCCATGCATGCACTCAGGCAAGTCTTTGTCGCCACCGCCCTTATTGCCGGCGTTGCCGGCGCCGCGCAAGCCGCGCCACGCAGCGTCGATCCGTTCAGCGATGGCGCGCACAGCGTTACCAGCACGCGCAGCCCGTTCACCGACGGAGCCCACACCGCCACCGGCACCCGCAGCAGCTTTACCGACGGCGAACACACCGCGACCGGCGCGCGCAACCCGTTCGCCGACGGTGCCCACAACCCCAACGGCCCGCGCGACAGCTTCAGCGACGGCGCCTGATGGCCCCTGACGGCTCATTAAAGCGCCGCGCGGCGCGCCTTCGTCAGCGCACCTCGCCGTAGATACGGCGCGCATCGGCCGCATCCGCGATCGGCCGGCCCAGCGTCAGCCCGCCCTGCACCGCCTGCGCCACCAGCGCATGGTTGCCGGGCGCACGGCTGCCGTCGCGCAACAGCAGATTGTTCTCGAAGCCCACCCGCACATGGCCGCCGAACGCGGCGGCCGCGGTCACGCAGGCATTCTCCTCGCGACCGAAGGCGCAGATCGCCCACGGCAGCGCATCGCCGCCCTCGGCCGCGGCCTGCAGGAACGGCAGCAGGTCGTGCGGCGACGACACCTGTCCCGCCGCATAGCGTCCCAGTACATACAGCACCGACCACGCGCCCGGCGGCACCATGCCGCGCGCGCGCATTTGCTGCCAGCGGCGCACGTCGGCTGCGTCATACAGGATCACCTGCGTCATCACGCGTTCGCGTGCCAGCCAGGCGAAGAACGCCGCCAGCTCGCTGTCCGCGACCTCCGGCACCGCGACTTCGCGCAGGCCGACCGAGACCGCCTCGGGGCGCAGCGCGCGCACCATCGCCATCTGCTCGGCTGCCTGGTACACGCCGGCGGCCTCGCTGGTCACCTGCACCAGCAGCGCGTCGCCGACGGCCTGCCTGACCGCCGCCAGCGCGTCGCGGTAGGTCTGCACATCGAGCGAATGGCGGCCGTCGGCATCGCGCACATGCATATGCATCATGGCGGCGCCGGCATCGAGGCAGGCGCGCGCCTCCGCCGCCAGCGCCGCGGCGGTCAGCGGCACCGCGGGATGGTCGCTGGCGCGCTTGTAGGCGCCGTTGGGCGCCACGGTGACGATCAGCGGCGATTCGGCCAGTGCCGCGCGCTGCGGGACAGGCCGGGTGCCGGCTTGGGATGGGGTATCGGTCATGGCTGGATCTCGGGCAGTTCGGGGGCGATCAGCGCCAGGCCGGCGCGCAGCAGTTGGTCATAGCGCGCGCGCTCGGCGGCGATGGTTTCAGGGGTCCACGCGTAGAAGCCTTCGCCGCGCTTCATGCCGTGGCGGCCGTCGGCGGCGCGCTCGGACAGGCAGCGCGCGGGACGGTCGTCGTTGCAGAAGGTCGGGTACATGGTGGCGCCGGCCGCCGCATGGACGTCGATGCCGGCGTGGTCGCGCTGCAGCACCGGTCCCGCCGCCAGGAAGCGGAAACCGAAGCCGAAGCGCACCGCCGCGTCGACGTCCTCGGGCGAGGCAATGCCGCGGTCGATCAGGCTGAAGGCCTCGCGCGACAGCGCATGCTGCAGCCGGTTGGCAAGGAAGCCAGGCAGGTCCTTGCGTACCTTCACCGGCACCATGCCGCAGCGGCGCATGAACGCGGCGAGCGCGTCGGCATGGCGCTCGTCGCTGGCCTCTCCCAGCACCACCTCGACCAGCGGCACCAGGTGCGCCGGCATGAAGAAGTGCAGGCCAAGCATGCGTTCGCGCGTGTCCAGGCCGGCGCCGATCGCGCTGATCGGGTAGCTGGAGCTGTTGCTGGCCAGCAGCGTGTGCGGGCGCGCACGCGCGACCAGCTCCGCAAAGAGCGCCTGCTTCAGCGCCAGGTCCTCGGGAATGCATTCGATCACCAGGTCGACAGATGGCCAGTCGACGGCGTCGAGCGTCGCGGCCACCGCAAGGCGCTCCGCGCCCGCTTCACGGCCGATCGCGGCGAGGTTGGCGCGCACGCGCGCGGGCAGCGCGCCGGCACGCCCGGCATCCGGCTCGACAATGGTGGTGCGGCACAGCGCGCGGGTCAGCACCACGGCGACATCGGCGCCCATGGTGCCGCCGCCCACCACCACGGCATGGGTGGCGCCCGGCCGGCTGAGGGTGGATGGCGTTGCGGCGGGGGTGGCGTTGGGCATGGTTTCTCCTGGCATCCCGCCAGTGTAGAGAACCCGCTTTGATTGAAGAAGTCGATTCTCTGGATAAAATGATCACCAAATCAGATCAATCGACTTGAGGGTCCGGCCACGATGCCGCCGGACCGCCGCTGCCATGAACATCAACCTGTCGATGCGCGACATCGAGACCACGCTGGTGCTGGGCCGCACCCTGAACTTCCGCCAGGCCGCGAGCCAGCTGCACCTGTCGCAATCCGCCCTGTCGACGCAGATCCTGCGCATCGAGGAAGCGCTGGGCGTGCGCCTGTTCGACCGCACCACCCGCACCGTGCGCCTGACCGCGGCGGGCCAGGTCTTCATGCAGCAGGCCGCGCTGCTGCAGGCGGCGTTCCGCGGCGCCATCGACGCCGTGACCGGCATCGCCAGCGCCGAGCGCGGCCAGGTGGCCGTGGCCGCGCTGCCCTCGCTGGCGGCGCGGGTGCTGCCGCGGGTGCTGATGGCCTACCACCAGGCTCGCCCCGAGGTTGCGCTGAAGGTGTTCGACACCCTGTCCGGGCCGGCCTTCGACCTGGTCCGCGCCGGCGAGGTGGATTTCGCGCTGACCGCCGCCAACCCGCAGCAGGCGGACCTGCAGTACGAGCCGCTGCTGTCGGACCGCTTCGTGCTGCTGATCCCGTCGGCGCACCCGCTGGCGCGCAGCCCCGGACCGCTGCGCTGGGCCGACACCGCCGCCGCGCCGCATGTGTCGATGACCCATCCCAGCAGCGTGCGCCAGTACGCGGAATGGGCCTTCCTGCAGAACCGCATCCGCTTCCAGCCGGTGTTCGAGGCCGAACGCCTGGCCACCATCGCGGCCATGGTCGAATGCGGCTTCGGCGTGGCCGCGCTGCCCGAGATCGCCGCCGGCACGGTGCGCCAGCCCGGCATTGTCGAGCGGCTGCTGACCGCGCCGGTGACCGAGCGTTCGATCGGCCTGGTCACGGCGCGCAACCGCAGCCTGTCGCCGGCGGCGGCCGAGCTGGCGGCGGCCGTGCGCGCGCGGCTGGCCAGCCCGCCGCTGCAGGATGCGGCGCCGGAGGCCGGCGCATGAGCATCATCGTCGATATCCTGATCCTGGCCGGCGTGCTGCTGGCCATCGTCGCCGTGGTGCAGGTGGCCGCGGCGCGGCTGGTGCTGCCCGAATCCACGCTGCTGTCTGCCATCGGCATCGCCATCGGCGCGGGCTATGTGGCGATCGACGCCGCCCACCCCGACTTTGCCCGCCACTTCCTGCATCCGCTGATCGACCCGGCCTTGCCGCCCGAGGCCTACCTGTGGATCTTCCTGCCGCCGCTGCTGTTCCACGCCGCGCTGACCGCCGACGTGCGCGGCATGCTGCCCGACGCGGCGCCGATCCTGCTGCTGGCAGTGGTTGCGGTGGTGGTGGCCACCGGTGTCATCGGCGTGGTCACCGCGGCGGCCAGCGGCATGCCGCTGGCGGTGTGCCTGCTGCTGGGCGCGGTGGTGGCCACCACCGACCCGGCCGCGGTGATCGCGATCTTCCGCGACGTGGGCGCGCCGGCGCGCCTGATCCGGCTGGTGGAGGGCGAAAGCCTGCTCAACGATGCCGCCGCCATCGCCATCGTCGGCGTGCTGGTGGCGATGCTGACCGGGCACGGCGCGCAGGCGACGCTGGCGGCGGGGCTGCGCGAGCTGGCCTGGGCCTTTGTCGGTGGGGTGCTGTGCGGCGCGCTGGCCGGGCGGCTGGTGTCCGACCTGCTGCCGCGGCTGGCCGGCCTGGCCATGGCGGAAAGCGCGCTGACCCTGGCGCTGCCCTACCCGCTCTACCTGCTGGCCGAGCAACTGCTGGGCGTGTCGGGCGTGGTCGCGGTGGTGTGCGCCGGCCTGATGGTCAGCGCCCTCGGCCCCACGCGCCTGGCGCCGCCCAACTGGCGCCACCTGCGCATGATGTGGGAGCAGTTCGCCGGGATCGCCGGCGCCGTGGTGTTCCTGCTGGCCGCGGTGCGCGTGCCGTCGATGCTGGCAGGCGTGACCGGGCATCATGGCTGGTTGCTGCTGGCGCTGGTGCTAGCGGCGCTGGCGGCGCGCCTGCTGACGCTGTTCGGGCTGCTGCCGCTGCTGTCCGGGCTGCGGCTGAGCGCGCCCATCGATGGCGCCTTCAAGCTGGCCATCGCCTGGGGCGGGCTGCGCGGCGCGGTGACCCTGGTGCTGGCGCTGGGCATCGCCGAGAACAGCGACCTGCCCTACGAAACGCGGCATTTCGTCGCCATCCTGGCGACCGGCTTCGTGCTGGTCAGCCTGCTGCTCAACGGCACCACGCTGCGCGCGCTGATCCACCGGCTTGGCCTGGACCAGCTTTCGCCGCAGGAGCGCGCGCTGCAGTTGCAGGCAATCCGCCTCTCCACCGAGGAGGTCGAGGCGATGCTGGCGCGCGTGGCCGACTCGTTCGACCTGCCGCCCGCGATCGCGCGCGAGGCGGCGCAGAAATACCGGCACGGCATCGAGCTGGGCTCGGCGGAATTCGACTTCGACACCGCCCTGTCCGAGCGCGACCGCCTCAGCATCGGCCTGGTCACGCTGGCCACGCGCGAGCGCGAGCTGATTCCGGAATACGGCGACGGCGTGATCTCGGTGGCCAACCTCGACGCGATGATGCGCAACACCGCGCAGATGATCGACGCGGCGCGCGAGCAGGGCCGCATCGGCTACAACCGCGCAGCGCGGCATATCCTGGACTATCACCTGGGCTTCAAGGTGGCGCTGTTCCTGCATCGCCGGCTCGGCATCGATCGCCCGCTGGCGCGCGCGCTGGCCGACCGCTTTGAACTGCTGATCTGCCGCCAGACCGTGCTGGACCGGCTGCGCCGCTACAACCGCTCGATGCTGACGCCGGTGTTCGGCGCGCGCATGGCGACCGTGCTCGACGGAGTGCTGGAAGACCGCTCGCGCGCCGCCGCCGAAGGCCTGGCTGACATGCGCGGCAAGTTCGGCGCCTATACCGTGGCGCTGGAGCGGCGCCTGCTGATGCTGTTCGCGCTGCGCAAGGGCCGGCTGTCGCTGGAAGCGATGCGCGAGGAGGCGGTGATTTCCAAGGAAGCGTTCAACCAGATCGCCCAGGTGATCCAGCAGGCGTGGAACGCCAGCCTGGTGCGCCCGCCGCTGGGCGACGTCACGGAAGCTGCGACCGGGCCCGGCGTGGCGCCGGGCCCGCAGCCGCAAGGCGGCGTAACCAGAGGGGCTTCAGGAAGGGTCTTTGGTGCGGGTACGCGAGACGGCCGCCATGATGCCGATGCCGAGCACGATCAGGCAGGCAATGCCGATATAGACCGGCGCCAGCCCGGCCGTCGACAGGCCCCAGGCAATGCCGCCCACCAGGACCAGCAGGCCGATGATATATAGCGCGAATGACATGAGTCGGCTCCTTCGGGGGTGCAACCTGTGTTCAATGTAGGCAGCGTGCGCGGCGCCAGGGATAGGACAAGGGCGGATGCTGGCGTAGGCGGGTTCTGACCCGCTTGTGACTTGTCAGGGTCCTCGCCGCCGCCCACGGGCTGTCATGGCCCGGTGCCGGCAGTTCTGTATCTGTCCGGGGCGCCACCCGGCCCGTATACTCGCGGGACCGGCGCCGCCGCGCCGCACCGATTCCAGACATCAAACAAGCAACGGAGCAGCAGCATGCGTGTCGCATTCCTCGGACTGGGCGTGATGGGTTTCCATATGGCCGGCCACCTCGCCGCCAAGGGCCACGAGGTCACGGTCTATAACCGCACCGCCGCCAGGGCCCAGGCCTGGGTCGAGCGCTTCGGCGGCAAAGCCGCCGCCACCCCGGCGCAGGCGGTGCGCGATGCGCAGGTGGTCTGCTCCTGCGTTGGCAACGACGACGACCTGCGCGCGGTGCTGACCGGGCGCGACGGCGCCTTCTTCGGCGCGCCCAGCGGCTGCATCTTCGTCGACCACACCACCGCCAGCGCCAACGTCGCGCGCGAGCTGTACGCGGCGGCCGGCGAGCGCGGCCTGCACTTTGTCGATGGCCCGGTCTCGGGCGGCGAAGTGGGCGCGGAAAAAGGCATCCTGACCATCATGTGCGGCGGCGACGCCGACGCCTTTGCGCAGGCCGAGCCGGTCATTGCAGCCTACGCGCGCGCCGTGACCCGCATCGGCGCGTCCGGCGCCGGGCAGCTGGCCAAGATGGTCAACCAGATCAGCATCGCCGGCCTGATCCAGGGCCTGTCCGAGGCCATTGCCTTCGGCGAGCGCGCGGGCCTGGACATGCGCCTGGTGCTGGACGTCATCAGCAAGGGCGCGGCCGGTTCCTGGCAGCTCGAGAACCGCGGCCCCACCATGATCGACAACCGGTTCGACTTTGGCTTCGCCGTGGACTGGATGCGCAAGGACCTTGGCCTGTGCCTGGACGAATCCCGCCGCAACGGCGCGGCCCTGCCGGTCACGGCGCTGGTGGACCAGTTCTACGCCGACCTGCAGCAGATGGGCTGTGGCCGCGCCGACACCTCGTCGCTGATCAAGCGGCTGCGCCAGCACAGCGACCAGGGCTGAGGCCACGGACGCTCCACCCCTGCCGTCGTCCGATTCCTACAGGGCAATCGGCGCTTCACGGAAGGGCCGCGCCGCGTCACACGCCTAAAGTGGTCGCATGAGGGCCCCGGCCGCTGCGATGTCTTCCCCGAGACGTGGTGCGGCGGGCCCGGCCACGAGGCAGGAGACCATCATGTGGAAACTCGCAGGCGCGCTTCTGGTAGGCGCAAGCATGGCGCTGGCCGGCTGTACGGCGGCGGGCGCGGTCGCCGGAGGTGTCGCCGGCCATGAGCTGACCGACGGCAGCGCCGCCGGCACCATCGGCGGCGCCGTGGTGGGCGGTGTGATCGGCCACGAGCTCAGCGACTGACGGGTCGATCCGTCCCACCGGGCACCAGGCCGCCGCGCGCGGCCTGGCCTGTTTTGGCCGTGGGTTACGCCGCGTGGCCGGACGGCCGGCGCAGGTGCCGCCACAGCAGCATCGGCAGCCGCACCACGAAGCCGGCCAGCAGCCGCAGGTGCATGCCGGTCAGCAGCAGGTTGTCGCGCAGGTAGCGGAAGTGGGAGACGCCGCCCTCGCGCCGATCGAAGTAGCGCACCGGGGCGTCGAGGTTGATAGGACGCACGCCGCGCCAGCACAAGCGCACCGCCACCTCCGGATCGAAATCGAAGCGCCGCATCCAGCGGCTGCCATGCATCACCGCACGCAGCGGCGCGATCGGGTAGACGCGAAAGCCGAACAGCGAATCGCCGATACCGGCCCACAGCGTCTCCACATCCACCCAGAAATTGGACATGCGCCGCCAGTAGACCCGCTCGCGCGGGGCGCTGGCGTCGAAGCGCGGGCGGCCCAGCACCATCGCGCCGGGGTCGCGCTGCGACGCCGCCATGAATGCGGGGATCAGGTGGGCCGGATGCTGGCCGTCGGAGTCCATGACCAGCACATGCGTGTAGCCTGCCGCCGCAGCCTGTTCGATGCCGTGCAGCACCGCGGCGCCCTTGCCCTGGTTGCTTGGCAGCACCAGCACCTGCAGCCCGGGGTCGGCGGCGGCCTGCGCCTGCAGCCATTGCGTGCTGCCGTCGGTGCTGCCGTCGACCACCACCCAGACCGGGGTCCAGGCCGCGCGCGCGCCGCGCAGCACCTCCTGCAGGCGCGCGCCGGGGTTATAGCTGGGGATCAGCACCAGGTGGGTCGCCGAAGGCGGGGCACCGCCTTCCACCAGCGCCGGCGCGGGCGTGGCTTGCTGCGGCATGTCGTGGTCCTGTACGGGCTGGAGGAAACAGTGGCTGGGCTAGCGCGTGCGGTGTTGCGCCAGGTAGGCGGCCAGGCTGCCCAGTGAGGTGAAGATGGTCTTGTTGTCGGGATTGTCCGAGCGCAGTTCGACGCCGTACTTGCGCGACACCAGCAGGGCGATCTCGAGAATATCGATCGAATCCAGCCCGAAGCCTTCGCCATAGAGCGGAGTGGCGGCGGTGATGTCCTCCAGCCGCAGTTCGGCGATGTCGAGTTCGTCGAGGATCAGGCGGGCAAGTTCGGTTTCGAGTTCGGTCATGTTGCTAGATGGCTGGAACGCCGCTGCGCCGCCCGTGCCGGGCAAGTCGGTCCCGGTGCGGGCGTCGGGCACCCGAATGCTATCAAACGGGCCATTCCCGGGCCAGTCGAGAGAAGTTTAGTAACAACATCAACAACCTATTGGGGAATCATGATCGCGTCCGGAGGGTCTTTTGGGGTATAAAGCGTTCGCTTCGCGTGCCACTTGGCGCCTTTCCGGCGCACCGCAAGCCAAGCGCCTTACGCAACACACCAAGCTCTCACAAATGCCTTCGAGCCAGCCGTTCGACCGCCGTTCCCCGCCCGCCGCCATGCCTGCGCCGGACGCTGCCGCCCCGTGGTGGCGGCGCCATGCCTGGATCGGCGCGGTGGCAGCCTTCGTGGTCTACGAGTCGGCCCTGCATCGCGCGGCGCACCAGCCGGGCGCCGAGGTGGCCGCGCTGTGGCTCGGCGCGGCGCCGTTCCTGCTGATCGGCTTCGTCGCCTGCCGCCGGCTGGCCGGACGCGTGCCCGCCCTGCTGGCGCTGCTCGCCGCGTGCGCGGCGCTGTGGCTGTGGCGCGCACCGCTGTCCGGCCATTTCGGCTGGACCTACTATTTGCAGCATGCGGGCGCCAATGCCGCGCTGGGGGCAATGTTCGCGCTCAGCCTGCGCCGCGGCCGCACCCCGCTCTGCACCCAGATCGCCAGCGCCATCCACGGCCCGCTGTCCGCCGCGCATGCGCGCTACACGGTGCGCGTGACCCAGGCCTGGACGCTGTTCTTCGCGGCAATGGTGGGGGTGTCGACGCTGCTGTTCGTGCTTGCGCCGGTGGCGGCCTGGTCCAGCTTCGCCAACCTGGCCACGCCGCTGCTGATCGCGCTGATGTTCGCGGGCGAGGCCCTGTACCGCCGCATCGCCTTTCCGGGCATGCGTCACCGGGGGCTGCTCGACGCGGTGCACGGCTACCGCGCGCTGATGACGGCCCGTGCGGCCCGGCCCGGGTTGCCGCGCTGACGCGCCGCCATCCGGCCCCGGCCCCGCGTAACAGGCACAGGCTCCGTCCATGACCTCATTCCCCATCGTTGCCCACGCTGCGCCCGACGACACCATCGCCTGGGTGCACGGACGGCCCGTCACCGTGCGGCAGTTCCTCGCCGATACGGCCCGCCTGGCAGCGGCCTTGCCTGCCGGTACCCTTGGCGGCCACGTCTTCAACGCCTGCACCGACCGCTACCGCTTTACCGTCGGCCTGTGCGCGGCGCTGCTGGCGGGCAAGCCCACGCTGCTGCCGCCCTCGCACACGCCCGAGACGGTGCGCCAGCTGCTGGCCTTCGCGCCCGACGCCTTCTGCCTGCATGACCAGCCCGACGCGGCCTTCGACATGCCGGCGCTGCACTACCACGATGGCCTGGCCGCCACCGCCGCCGACGGTCCCGTCGAGATCCCGCAGATTCCGGCGGCGCAGGTGATGGCCTACGTATTCACGTCCGGTTCGACCGGCACGCCGGTGCCGCACCGCAAGACCTGGGGCGCCATGGTCGGCAGCGCGCGCGCCGCGGCGCAGCGGCTCGGCCTGCTCGACGGGCGCGCGTGGACGCTGGCGGGCACGGTGCCGCCGCAGCATATGTTCGGCCTTGAAGCCACCGTGATGCTGGCACTGCAGGGCCGCGCGGCGCTGGTAGCCGCGCCGGCGTTCTATCCGGCCGACGTCAGCGCGGCACTGGCCGCGGTGCCGGCGCCGCGCGTGCTGGTCAGCTCCCCCGTGCATCTGCGCACGCTGGTGCAGTCCGGGGTCGCCATGCCCGCGGCCGACCTGGTGCTGTGCGCCACCGCGCCGCTGGGACGCCAGCTCGCCGCCGAGACCGAGGCGCTGTTCGGCGCGCCGCTGTGCGAGATCTACGGCAGCACCGAGACCGGACAACTTGCCACCCGCCGCACCGCCCAGGAAGACACGTGGACCCTGGTGCCCGGCGTGCGGCTGCAAGCCCGCCCCAACGCCGCCGCTGACGATACCGAAACCTGGGCCGAGGGCGGCCATATCGAGCAGCCGGTGGCGCTGGGCGACGCCATCGCGCCGCTCGACACGCAGCGCTTCCTGCTACATGGGCGCAAGGCCGACCTGCTCAATATCGCCGGCAAGCGGACTTCGCTGGGCTACCTGAATCACCAGCTCACCGCCATTGACGGCGTGCGCGACGGCGCGTTCTTCATGCCCGACGACGCGCATGAAGGCGACGCGCACGGGCACGTGGTGCGGCTGGTGGCCGTGGTGGTGGCGCCGGGCGTGGCGCCGGCCCGGCTGCAGCAGGCGCTGCGCGAACGGATCGACCCGGCCTTCATGCCGCGCCCGCTGTACTTTGCCGAGCGCCTGCCGCGCAATGCCGCGGGCAAGCTGCCGCGCGAGGCGCTGGCCGCGCTGGTGGCAACCCTGTCCGGCGCGCATGACCGCGCTGCCGCGTTGCCGCCAGGCTTTGTCATCGACGCCGGCCATCCTGCCATGGCCGGCCATTTCCCGGGCCATCCGATCGTGCCCGGCGTGGTGCTGCTGGACCATGCCGTGCTGGCGCTCGGCACCGCGCTGGGCCGCCCGCTTGCAGTCGCGCAGGCGAGCCTGCTGAAGTTCCTGAGCCCGGTGCGCCCAGGCGAGCGCGTGGAGGTGCTGCACCAGTCCGAGGCGGCAGCCGATGGCGCCGAGACCATCCGCTTCACGCTGCGCAGCGCCGGGCGCGATGTCGCCAGCGGCACGCTGCAGGTGCGCACCAACTCGCCGCAAGCCGGAGCCTTGCCATGCTGAGCTGGCTGTGGCGGCGACAGGCGCCGCTGGACACGGAATGGTCCAGCCGCAAAGAGCGCGGCAGCATCACGCTGCTGCGCGTCATGACGTGGATCTCGCTGGCACTGGGCCGGCCCGCCGGACGCGTGGTGCTGCGGGCCATTGCCGCCTACTTCATGCTGTTCGCGCCGGCGGCACGCCATGCCTCGCGCGCGTACCTGGACCGCGTGCTCGGACGCCAGGCCGGCTGGAGCGACGGCTACCGCCATGTGTTCACCTTCGCCTCGACCATCCACGACCGCATCTACCTGCTAAACGGGCGCTTCGACCTGTTCGACATTCGCCTGCATGGCGAGCACCTGCTGGAAGCGGCGATGGCGCGCGGCCGCGGCGCCATCCTGCTGGGCGCGCACCTGGGCAGCTTCGAGGTGGTGCGCGCGCTGGGACGGCGCCACCCCAACATGGAGGTCGCGATCACCATGTACGAAGAGAACGCGCACAAGCTCAACGACGTGCTGCAGTCGATCAATCCGGCCATGCGCCAGGACGTGATCGCGCTGGGCCGCTTCGACACCATGCTGCGCGTGCGCGACTACCTGGACCGCGGCTATATGATCGGCATGCTGGCCGACCGCACGCTGTCGCAGCGCGCCACCGACCCGGTGCAGCAATGCAGTTTCCTCGGCGCGCCGACAGGTTTCCCAACCGGCCCGCTGCGCATGGCGGCCATGCTGCGCCGGCCGGTGTTCTTCATCACCGGCCTGTACCGCGGCGGCAACCGCTACGACGTCCATTTCGTGCCGCTGGCGGACTTCACCGAGACCGCGCGCGGCCAGCGCGAAACGGCGGTGCAGGCGGCGCTGGCGGACTACGTGCGGCTGCTGGAGCGGTTCAGCCGCAGCGCCCCGTACAACTGGTTCAACTTCTATGACTTCTGGCACGCCGGCCCGCCGCTGTCCGAACAGCCGCCGCCGGGGAACGAGCCCTAACCCGTGAGCCGCCATTGATGTTCTTATCCGCGCGCCCTGTCCGCTATTCGTTGTCGACCCTGCTGGCAAGCGCACTGCTTGCGCTGGCGCCGCTGCCGGCCACGGCAGCACCCGCCTCATCCGCGGCGCCGGCCGCCACCGCCGCGTTCGGCGTCGACCAGCTGATGTCCACGCTGGCGCAGCGCAAGTCGGGGCGCGTGTTGTTTACCGAGACCAAGTACCTGGCGCTGCTCGACAAGCCGGTGCAGTCGTCGGGCGAACTGCGCTTCACCGCGCCCGACCACCTGGAAAAGCGCACGCTCTCCCCCAAGGCGGAAAACCTGCTGCTGGACGGCGACATGCTGACGGTCGAGCGCGACGGCAAGCGCTACACCATGCCGCTGCAGAACTACCCCGAGATCGCCGCGTTTATCGAGAGCATCCGCGCCACGCTGGCCGGCAACCGCGATGCGCTGGAGCGCTACTACAAGCTCGGCGTCGAGGGCCGGGCCAGCCGCTGGACGCTGACGCTGACGCCGGCTGACTCGCGCCTGGCCGCGGCCGTCAGCCAGGTGCGTATCGAAGGCAGGCAGGATGTGCTGGACCAGGTCGAGATCCGGCAGGCCGACGGTGACCGCTCGGTGATGAAGATCCGGCCGGCCGCGAGCCGATGAGCGCGGCACCGCGCCGCCTGGCGCTGGCGCTGTGGGTGCTGGCACTGCTGGCCTGCGCCGCAGTCGTCAGCCGCACCAGCTTCACCGCCGACCTGTCCGCCTTTTTGCCGCGGCTGCCCAGCGCCGAACAGCAGTTGCTGGTGAACCAGCTGCGCGACGGGCTGGTATCGCGCCTGATCCTGGTCGGCATCGAAGGCGGCGATGCCGATGGCCGCGCCAGGGTCTCGCGCGCGATGGCGGCGCAACTGCGTAGCGACCCGCGCTTCGCCTCGGTGCAGAACGGCGAGCCGGTCAACCAGGCGGCGGACCGCGAATACGTGTTCGCGCACCGTTACCTGCTCAGCCCGGAGGTCACGCCGGAGCGGTTCAGCGAACACGGCCTGGCCCAGGCAGTGAACGATTCGTTCGCGCTGCTGGCCTCCTCGGCCGGGCTCTTCACCAAGTCGTTGCTGCCGCGCGATCCCACCGGCGAGGTCGCGGCGATGCTGGCCCAGCTCGATGCCGGCCAGCGCGTGCCGATGCATGCGGGCGCGTGGGCCTCGCGCGACGGCAAGCGCGCGCTGCTGCTGGCGCAGACCACCGGCGCGGGCTCGGATACCGATGCGCAGGCAGAGGCGATGGCGGCCGTGCAGCAAGCCTTTGCCAGCGCCGCCGCGAACGGCCCCTACCAGCTGGTGATGACGGGCCCGGGCGTGTTCTCGGTCAAGGCGCGCGACACCATCCGGCACGACGTCGAGCGGCTCTCGACCATCGGGCTGGCCATTATCGTCACGCTGCTGCTGGCGGTGTACCGCTCGGTGCCGCTGCTGGTGCTGGGGCTGGTGCCCGTGTTCAGCGGCGCGCTGGCAGGCATTGCCGCGGTCAGCCTGGGTTTCGGCGGCGCGGTGCATGGCCTGACGCTGGGCTTCGGCACCACGCTGATCGGCGAGGCGGTCGACTATTCGATCTACCTGTTCGTGCAGTCCGCGCAGTACACAAGCAATGGCCGGCGCGACGAACGCGCCTGGCTGGGCGGCTTCTGGCCGACGGTGCGGCTGGGGGTGCTGACCTCGGTCTGCGGCTTTGCGTCGCTGCTGCTGTCGGGATTCCCGGGACTGGCGCAGCTGGGCCTGTATTCGATCGCGGGGCTCGTCACCGCCGCGCTGGTCACGCGCTTCGTGCTGCCGCAGCTGGTGCCGGCCACGCTGCAGCTGCGCGACGTCGCACCGCTCGGCCGCAAGCTGCAATGGCTGACGCAGCGCGCGCCCCGGTTGCGCTGGCTGGTGCTGCTGCTTGTAGTGGGCGCCTGCGTGGTGCTGGTCCAGCATCGCGGCACGCTGTGGGGCCGGGAACTGCAGGCGCTGAGCCCGGTATCGGCCAGCGACCAGGCGCTGGATACCTCGCTGCGCGAAAACCTGGGCGCACCGGACGTGCGCTACCTGGTGGTGGTGTCGGGGCCGGACCAGGAATCCGTGCTGCAGGGCGCGGAACGCGTCGCGCATGAACTGGAACCGCTGGTGGCGCAGAACTTCATCGGCGGCTACGAGAGCCCCGCGCGCTACCTGCCCAGCGCGGCGACCCAGCGCGAGCGCCAGGCCAGCCTGCCGCCTCCCGATGTGCTGGCGCAGCGGCTGCATGCCGCCATCGCCGGCCAGCCGGTGCGCGCATCGGTGTTCGGGCCCTTTCTGGCGCAGGCCGAAGCGGCCCGCACCGGTCCCCTGCTGCAACGCGAGAGCCTGCGCGGCACCTCGATGGCACTGGCGGTCGACGCCCTGCTGGTGCAACGCAACGGCCGCTGGAGCGCGACGCTGCCCCTGCGCGCGCCGGTGCATGCCGCAGGCTATGCCAGCGCCGCCGACGGCGTAGACAGCGCGGCGGTGCGCGCCGCGATCCAGCGGGCGGGCGTGCCCGATACGCTGTTCGTCGATCTCAAGGGCGAATCGGACCGGCTCTATGCCGGCTACCTGCGCGAGGCCCTGCTGCTGTCGCTGGCCGGACTGCTGGCGATCATCGCCCTGCTGGCGCTGGCGCTGCGCTCGCCGCGGCGGGTGCTGGCGACGGTACTGCCGCTGGCCGCCGCCGCGGTGGTGGTGCTGGGCGGACTGGCGGCGCTGGGCCAGCCGCTGACGCTGCTGCACCTGGTGGGCCTGCTGCTGCTGGCCGCGGTCGGCTCCAACTACGCACTATTCTTTAATGGCCCGGCGGCAGACGGCCAGGAGGCTGGTGCTTCGCCGCACACGCTGGTGTCGCTGCTGCTGGCCAACCTGACCACGGTCGCCGCGTTCGGCCTGCTGTCGCTGTCGAGCCTGCCGCTGCTGCAGGCATTCGGCCTGACGGTCGGCCCCGGCGCCGTGCTGGCGCTGTGGTTTTCGGCCATCCTCGCGCCCGCGGCCTCGCCCGCGGCAGCGGCGAAGGCCGGGAGTGCAACATGAAGCCGCTATCCGCACCGGGCGTTGCCCTGCCCGGGCGTCCTCCCAGCCGCCCATGGCGGCCGACCCCGCTGCTCTATGGCGCCGCCGCGGTGCATGTGGGCGCCGTCGGCGCGATGCTCGCTTATCCGCAAGGCCTGGGCTGGGGCCTGGCCGGCATCGGCGCATCCCATGTGGCGATGTGCGCGGCCGGCCTGTGGCCGCGCAGCACCTGGCTCGGCCCCAACCTGCTGCGCCTGCCGCCATCGGCGGAAGGCTGCGTGGCGCTGACCTTCGACGATGGCCCCAACCCGGACCTGACGCCGCGGGTGCTCGACCTGCTCGACCAGCACGGCGCCAGCGCGACGTTTTTCTGCATCGGCGAGCGCGCCGCGGCGCATCCCGAACTGGTGCGCGAGATCGTGCGCCGTGGCCACGCCGTGGAAAACCACAGCATGTACCACCGGCTGCACTTCTCCACCTTCGGGCCCGGCCGCATGCAGCGCGACATTGCCGCCGCGCAGCTGCTGCTGACCGAGATCACCGGCCAGGCGCCACGCTTCTTCCGCGCCCCGGCGGGGCTGCGCAATCCTTTCCTTGAGCCGGTGCTGTGCCGGCTGGGGCTGCAACTGGCGGCCTGGACCCGGCGCGGCTTCGATACCCTCAGCGGCAACCACGCCGCGCGCGTGGCGCGGCGCCTCGCCGGCAGCCTGGCCGCGCGCGACATCCTGCTGCTGCACGACGGCAACCCCGGCCTGGACCCTGCCGGCCAGCCCCACTGCACCACCGTGCTGCCAGGCCTGCTGGACGCGATCGAACGGGCCGGGTTGCGCTGCGTGACGCTGCGCGCCGCCGTGCCGCCGGGCTGAGCCGCCGCGGCTTGTTACAATTGCCGCTGCCTTCAGAGATTCCTTCCATTCGCCTCACCGAAGCTGTGTCCCCGCTCCTGTTCTCGCATTTCACGGCCACCAGCTGCCTCGGCGCCGGCCTCGACGCCACGCTGGCGGCGCTGCGCGCGCAGCGCGGCGGCCTGGCGCCGTGCCGCTTCGGCGACGTTGCCCTCGATACCTATGTCGGCGAAGTGGCCGGCCTGGACGCCGTCACGCTGCCGGCCGCGCTGGCCGAGTTCGACTGCCGCAACAACCGGCTGGCGCAGCTGGCGCTGGAGCAGGACGACTTTGCCGCACGCGTGCGCGAGGCGGCGGCGCGCTACGGCGCCCACCGCATCGGTGTCTTTCTCGGCACCAGCACCGCGGGCGTGCTGCAGACCGAACTGGGCTACCGCCAGCGCGATCCGGCCAGCGGCGCGCTGCCGCCGGACTTCCACTACGGCGGCACGCACAACCCCTACTCGCTGCCGGCGTTCCTGCGGCAGCAACTGGGCCTGACCGGGCCGGCGGCGGCGGTGTCGTCGGCGTGCTCGTCCGGAGCCAAGGTGTTCAGCTCGGCGCGGCGCATGCTCGAGGCCGGGCTGATCGATGCGGCAGTGGTGGGCGGCGTCGACTCGCTGTGCCACACCACGCTGTACGGCTTCAATGCGCTGGAGTTGTTGTCGCGCCAGCCGTGCCGGCCCTACGACGTGGCCCGCAATGGCATCTCGATCGGCGAAGGCGCGGTGTTCGGCCTGCTCGAACGCGTGACCGGCACGGTGGCGGACGATGCCATCCTGCTCGCAGGCATCGGCGAATCGAGCGATGCGCACCATATGTCGACACCGCACCCGCAGGGGCTGGGGGCACGCATGGCAATGGCGCAGGCGCTGGCCGGCGCAGGCCTCGCGCCGGAGCAAGTCGGCTACGTCAACCTGCACGGCACCGCCACGCGCAGCAACGACGCCGCCGAAGCGCTGGCCATGGCCGCGGTGCTGCCCGGCACGCCGTGCAGCTCGACCAAAGGCGCCACCGGCCATGCACTCGGCGCGGCCGGCGCCCTCGAAGCCGTGATCTGCGCGCTGGCGCTGCGCCACGGCCTGGTGCCGGCCGGCATCAACACCACGCAGCCGGACCCCGCGCTCGATGTGAACTACCAGCTCGCCAACCAGGACACGCCGTTGCGCTACGCGATGAGCAATGCGTTCGGTTTCGGTGGATCCAACTGCAGCCTGCTGTTCGCCCGTGCGGACGCAGTTGCTCACTGAGCCAGCGCCATGCCCCAGCCCGTCTATCTCGAAAGCATCGGCCTGCTCGGCCCCGGCCTGAGCGGCTGGCAGCAGGCCAGTGCCGTGCTCGCCGGACGCGCGCCGTACGAGCATGCGGCCACCGAGCTGCCGCTGCCGTCGGGCCTGCCACCGGCAGAGCGCCGCCGCACCGGACCCACCGTCCGGCTGGCGCTTGGCGTCGGCCAGCAGGCAGTGGCTGCCGGCGGCTGCGATGCCGCGCAGTTGCCGACGATCTTTACCTCGTCCAGCAGCGATGGCCAAAACTTCCATGCCATCTGCGAAGCGCTGGCGCAGCCCGAGCCGCTGATGTCGCCCACGCGCTTCCACAACTCCGTGCACAACGCGACCGCCGGCTACTGGTCGATTGCAGCCGGCGCGATGCGCGCCTCCAACGTGCTGTGCGCGATGGACGGCAGCTTTGGCGCGGGGCTGCTGGAAGGCGTACTGCAGGCCAGCGCCGATGCCGAGCCCTGCCTGCTGATTGCCTATGACACCGGCTATCCGGAGCCGCTGCACAGCTGCCGGCCGATTCCCGATCCGTTCGGCGTGGCCCTGCTGCTCACGCCGCAACCGAGCCCGCGCTCGCTGGCGCGCATCGCGGTGGCGCTGACACAGGCACCGGCCACCGCGATGGCGGACGCCGCTTTGGAAGCGCTGCGCCAGTCAGCCCCGGCCGCGCGCGCGCTGCCGCTGCTGGCCGCCATCGCCCGCGGCGAGACCGGCACGGTGGTGCTGGATTATCTGGACACGCTGCGGATCGAAGCCGAGGTCACCAGCCTCGGCAGCCAGGCCGATGCCTGAAACAATCAGGGACCGCGCCTGGATCGCGGCGCGCATTCCGCACCAGGGCAGCATGTGCCTGCTCGACGGCGTGGTGGCGTGGGACGCGGCATCGATCCGCTGCACGGCAAGCAGCCACACGCATGCGGAGAATCCGCTGCGCGCGCAGGACCGGCTGGCAGCGGTATGCGGGATCGAATATGCCGCGCAGGCCATGGCAGTGCACGGCGCCTTGCTGGCCGAGGCCGGGCAGGCAGGCGGCGCGCCGCAGCGCCCGCGCACGGGCTACCTTGCCAGCGTGCGCAAGCTGGTGCTGCAGGTGGAACGGCTCGACGACATCGCGGCGCCGCTGGAGGTCACGGCGGAGCGCATCAGCGGCGAAGGTGCCACCGTGCTCTACGCCTTTGCCGTCAGCGCCGCGGGACGTACGCTGCTGTCGGGCCGCGCGGCGGTCATCCTGGATGCCGCCGCGCTTGGCGCTGACGCAGGCTGAAGCCTGCCGGCCAGCACCCTCGCTTCAGCGCGCCGGCAGGATCTTGCCCGACACCGTACCGAAGCCGACGCGATAGCCGTCGCCCTGGCAGTAGCCGGTCATGAGCACGTCGTCGCCGTCCTGCAGGAAGCTGCGCTGGCTGCCATCGGCCAGCGTCAGCGGCTCGGCCCCGTTGCGGGTCAGCTCGAGCAGGCTGCCGTAAGAGTCCGGCGTGGTGCCGCTGATCGTGCCCGAGCCCATCAGGTCGCCCACGCGCACATTGCAGCCCGACACCGTGTGGTGCGCCAGCTGCTGCGCCATGGTCCAGTACATCGCCTTGAAGTTGGTGCGGCAGATGGTGCTGGGCGCCGCTGCGCCTGCGGGCTGCAGCGCGACTTCCAGCGCGATGTCGTAGGCGTTCTTGCCTTGCTGCTGCAGGTAGGGCAGCGGCTCGGGCGATTGCGCGGGATTGTCGCGGCGGAACGGCTCGAGCGCTTCCATGGTGACCACCCACGGCGAGATCGAGGTACCGAAGCCCTTGCTGTTGAACGGCCCCAGCGGCACGTATTCCCATTGCTGGATATCGCGCGCGCTCCAGTCGTTGAGCAGCACCATGCCGAACATATGCGACGGCGCGTCGGCGGTGCTGACCGGCTCGCCCAGGGCCGAGGGCTTGCCGACGATAAAGCCCATCTCCAGTTCGAAATCCAGCTTGCGGCAGGCGCTGAAGACCGGGCGCGCCTCGTTCGGCAGCTTGATCTGGCCATTGGGGCGATGCAGCGGCGTGCCGCTCACCACCACCGAGCTGGCGCGGCCGTTGTAGCCGATCGGGATTTCCAGCCAGTTCGGCAGCAGCGCATTGTCCGGATCGCGGAACATGCGGCCGACGTTGGTGGCGTGCTCCTTCGACGAATAGAAATCCGTGTAGCCCGGTATCTCGACCGGCAGGTGCAGCGTCGCGGCCGACATCGGCACCAGCGCCTGGTCGCGCAGGGAGGCATTGTCGCGCAACGCGGCGTCGGCACCGGACAACAGCGCCGTCAGGCGCCGGCGCGTTTCGCTCCAGACCGGCTGGCCCAGCGCGATGAAGCGATTGAGACTGGCCGCGGCAAAGGTGCCCCGGGCCGCTTCAGGCAGCAGGCCGGCCTGGTCCAGCGCGTCGAGGTCCACGACCTGGTCACCGATGGCAACGCCGACTCGGGGCGCCCGGCCTTGGGTGGAAAACACGCCGTAGGGAAGGTTTTGCAGCGAAAAATGGGTGTTGCCGTCGTTGGCGCTGTCGATCCAGCTGGTTTGGGGGGCGGTCATCGGGATACTCCGAAAATTTTGGTGGCACTTGTCACATGCGGTGACGCGTCACGCCTGGCGGGCGCCTGCCCTCTCCCGCAAGCGGGAGAGAGAAAACCGGGCGGGCCAGGCGGCCGGGATCAGCGGGTGTTCGGGTTGAAATGCTTCTTCAGGCCTTGCCAGCAGGTGTAGTACTCCTGCTGCAGCGACGCCGACTGCGCCGCGTACGGCGTCGGGCGGATCACGCCCGGGGTTTCGAACATGAACGCCATGGTGTTTTCGATATGGTGCGGCGTCGAGGTGTCGGCAACGCTGGCCTTCTCGAACGTCTCCGCATCGGGGCCGTGGCCGCTCATGCAGTTGTGCAGGCTGGCGCCGCCCGGCGCGAAGCCTTCGGCCTTGGCGTCGTAGACGCCCGCGATCAGGCCCATGAACTCGCTGGCGATATTGCGGTGGAACCAGGGCGGGCGGAACGAGTCCTGCATGGCCAGCCAGCGCGGCCCGAAGATGACGAAGTCGATGGTGTCGACGCCCGGCGTATCCGACGGCGATTGCAGCACCAGGAAGATCGACGGATCCGGATGGTCGTAGCTGATCGAGCCGATGGTGTTGAAGCGGCGCAGGTCGTACTTGTACGGCGCGTAGTTGCCATGCCAGGCCACCACGTCGAGCGGCGAGTGGCCGATGTCGGCGCGCCACAGGTTGCCCTGGAACTTGGCCACCAGCTCGAACGCGCCTTCGCGGTCTTCGTAGCTGGCCACCGGTGTCAGGAAGTCGCGCGGATTGGCCAGGCCATTCGAGCCGATCACGCCCAGGTCGGGCAGCCGGAACAGCGCACCATAGTTCTCGCAGATATAGCCGCGCGCCTCGCCGTCGGGCAGCTCCACGCGGAAACGCACGCCCCGCGGGATCACCACGATCTCGTGCGGCTCGGCTTCCAGGCGGCCCAGTTCGGTCACCATCAGCAGCCGGCCCTGCTGCGGCACGATCAGCATCTCGCCGTCGGCGTTGTAGAAAAAGCGGTCCTGCATCGAGCGGTTGGCCAGGTACAGGTGGATGCCGCAGCCGGTCATCGCCTCCGGGCCGCCATTGCCGGCCATGGTGACGATGCCGTCGACAAAGTCGGTCGCCACCGAGGGCATCGCCGGCGGGCTCCAGCGCATCTGGTTCGGCGACGGCGGCACCTGGTCGAAGCGGCTCAGGAAACGCGACTGTTCGATCAGCGTGAACGGCTTGTGCATTGCCGCCGGGCGGATGCGGTACAGCCACGAGCGGCGGTTGTGCGCGCGCGGCGCCGTGAACGCCGTGCCGGACAACTGCTCGGCATACAGGCCATAGGGCGCGCGCTGGGGCGAGTTCTGGCCGACCGGCAGCGCGCCGGGCAGTGCCTCGGTGGCGAATTCATTGGCGAAGCCGGACATATAGCCGTGCTCGGCAAGCTGGGTATGCGTGAGGTCCATGGTGTGGTCTTGCGTCTCCGGGGTGGGTCCATCAGCGCAGCGCTGGCCGCACGGCGCTTGAATTACGTATTGTGCAATGAATTTACCATATCGTAATCACCGAAACCGGGCGTGTCAAACCGCGGAGGCGCGCGGGCAGCACGCGGCGCTCTTGCAGTTGTAGGCGGCGAATCAGGAAATGGGGAGGACGCCGCTGGGGGTGCCAGAAGCGGAAGAAGACAGTAAGGCTTGAAAGCGCCGGTTCAGGCAGTCAGGCCTGCGGCGTCAGGGAGCAGAAACGGCTCTCGGGACAAAAGCGGCTCGGCGCGCGCCGGAGGGCACGCGCCGCTTGCGGAGGGTGGCCTGGAGGCCCGCCGCCGGACCGGCCCGCACAAGCATGCGTCCGGCCAGGCAGAAGGCGGATCAGACCGGTTTGTGGCCCTCGCCGGTGCCGGGGCCGAAACCGCCGCCGGAGGCCGGTGCCGCGGCCGGTGCCGGCGCGCTGCCAGCGGGCTGGCCGGCCATCGAGGCAGCGGTCACGCCGCCGTTGCGGCTGGCAATGAAAGCGTTGACGTCAGCGGCAAGGTGCTGCGGCGCCAGCACCACTTCGAGGCCCAGCGCCTCGCAGGCCGCCAGGAAGGTCGACATGCGGGGGTCGGCCTGACCTGATTCTGCCCGGAGGTAAGCCTCCCGGGAAATGCCCGCCTTGCGGGCAACGTCCTCCTGCTTGAGCTTGCGCGCGCGGCGCAGCGCCCGCAGTTGCCGGAACGGTTCGCTAGCGCCTCTCGGCACGGCTGTACTGTTCATGTCGGTCTCCAGTCACCAGTGAAAAAAAGTGCGCGGACGTGCATTCGAGTATAGAGCACGCAAAGCGTTCCGTATGTAACCGCCGAAACACTTTGTGCAGATTTATTGCTGGCCCGTCATCTTGCGCCGGCATCTACCGGAAGGCGCCCCTCCAAGCGTCGGACAGAGCACAACACCTTCCCGCCGCCTTGACAGTAACGAGCCCTCGGAATTTGCGTTGACGTCACATGCATAGCTGTATGACGTTATGGCCTCCCCAGCACAACAACGCAAGTCGGGGCAACTACCATGCATCCGGTTTCGTTGACAAACCGACCGGTCGTGCTATTCTTCGTTGCATGCAGAAAGGACATCTCACCCGCAAAGCCATCATCGAGCAGGCGCTGGACGCCGCCGCCAAGGTCGGCTTCGAGCAGTTGTCGCTGGCCACGCTGGCGGCCGACACCAATATGTCTAAGAGCGGCCTGTACGCGCACTTCAAGTCCAAGGAGATGCTGCAGCAGGCGGTGCTGGACCTGGCGGTGGAGCGTTTCGGCGACATCGTGATCCGGCCGGCGATGCGCCAGCCGCGCGGCATGCCGCGATTGCAGGCGCTGTTCGAAGGCTACCTGGAATGGCTTGGCGGCACGGTGACGCAGGGGCGGTGCCTGTTTACCGCGCTGGGGCAGGAGTATCGCGACCGCCCCGGCTCTATCCGCGACCTGGTGGTGCAGTCGCTGAAGGACTGGCACAGCACCATCGCGCGGGTGGTGGGGGACGCCATCGAGGAAGGCCAGTTCGGGCCGCACGTCGACCCGCGCCAGTTCGCCTTCGAGCTGTCCGGCATCGGCATGGCCTTCCAGCAGTCGTTCAAGCTGCTGGGGCGGCAGGATGCGGAAGCGATGGCGCGGCACGCCTTCGCGGCCCTGGCCGCGCGCGCGGCGGCAGGCGCGCCCCATCCCGCGAGGACCTGACATCGGCGCCGGCGCTATCCCGCCGGCAGGCAGCAAACCGCTCCGGCGGCTTTTTTTGCACCGAAAAAAGCACGACTGGTCGGTCTTTTAGAAAGCGCGAGACGCCGCCGGCCCGCCCGGTTCCGATGACGTCGCGCAATCCAGAATCCATTGGAGGTGCAGGTCATGACGCAAGCAGTCTCTTCTCCTTCCCCGGTTTCCCCCTCTCCCGCCGTGGCCGCGACCGCCTTGCGCAGCCCAGATGCGTCGTCCCCCGCCAGCCGCGACGGTACCTTGCAGCGTGTCCTGACGGGCTTGCAGCGCTTGCGCTGGCAAGCGGGCAGCGTGCTGATGCCCGCGGCGACGGCGCGTCGGCTCGAGCGGATCTGGTTCTGCCCGCCGCGGGGTGTCGCCACTTCCGCTGCCCGGCATGCGCTGGACAGTGCGCGCGCAGACTGGGCCCTGGTAACCGGCCATGGACCCAGCCGGCGGGTGCGGGTCTACCGCTGGGGCAGCGCAGGTCCGGTGGTGCTGCTCGCCCATGGCTGGGGCGGTCATGCGGGCCAGTGGCATGCGGCGATCGACGGCCTGCTGGCAGCGGGCATGCGGGTGGTCGCCTTCGATGCGCTGTCGCACGGCGCCTCCGATGCCGGCGCGCGCGGCGCCGCGCAGAGTTCGGTGCTGGAAATGTCGCGCTCGCTGCTGGCGGCAGCCTGGCATGCCGGGCCGGTCCATGCCGTGGTGGCGCATTCGCTCGGTGGCGCGGCCGCGGCGCTGGCGCTGCGCGAAGGCCTGCCGGCACGCGCCGCGGTGCTGCTGGGCGCGCCCGCCGACATGCGCGCGGCATGCGCCGCGCTGGCGTGGCAGCTGGGCGTGGCGCCGGCGGTGCTGGGCCGCATGCAACGCCACAGCGAACGCTGGCTCGGCATGCCATGGTCGGCCTTCAACGTGCCGGACCTGGGCCGCGCCCGCCCGGTGCCGCCTACGCTGGTGATCCATGACCGCGACGACAAGGAGGTGCGCTGGGAAGACGGCGCGGCCATCGCCGGTGCCTGGCCTGGCGCCCGGCTGGAGACCACCACCGGCCTCGGCCATCGCCGCATCCTGCGCGATCCCGCGGTGATCCAGCGCATCGCCGAATTCATCCGGCCGCCATCCGGGCCGTGCCAGCTACCGGTATCCGCCGGCCTGGCCGTGGCCTGAACCAGGAGACCATCATGTACCTGGTAAGCAACGATATGACCGCCACCCTGCCCGCCCGCAGCTCGCTGCGGCTGGTCGCCGGGCCCGGCGAACGGGTGGCGGTGCGCTGCACCGCCGGCGAATTGTGGCTGATCCGCGATGGCGATCCGAAGGACACGGCGCTGACCGCAAGCGAGTGCTTTACGTTGTCCGACGCCGGCCATGTCGAGCTGTATGCGATCACCGCCGCCTCTCTGCATGTCAGCCGCTGCAAGGCGGCTCCCGGCCCGGTTCGCGACCCATGGCGGCAGCGCCTATCGCGCTGGCTCGGCCCGCGCCGCCACGGCTATACCGGCGCCAGCCGCTGACACGAGCCGCCACCCCGTCTGCCATCCGCCGACAAGCCCTGCCAGCTTGCCGCCCCAGGGCGTTGGTGGATGGCTGTGCGTCATGGCGGTTAATTGCGCAATCGCCATGGCAAACATCGCTGACCTTGCCGCCCGCGCCGCGGATACCTGCCGACGCAACCTCAGCCTTCTTCGCCAAGCAGCATCTCGCGCAGCCGGAACTTCTGGATCTTGCCGGCGGGCGTGGCCGGCAGCGCGTCACGCACCACCAGTTTCTCCGGGATGTATTGCAGCGCCATCTTCTGCTGCCTGAGCCAGTCGACCATGCCGGCCATGTCGATCGACTGCCCCGGGCGTGGCACGACGAAGGCGCAGGCACGCTCGCCCAACCGCGCATCGGGATAGGCCACGATCGCCACCTGCGCCACCGCGGGATGCCGGTACAGCAGGGTCTCGACTTCCAGCACGGGGATGTTCTCGCCGCCGCGAATGATCACGTCCTTGCTGCGGCCGGCGATGCGCAGGTAGCCGTGCGCGTCCAGCTGCGCCAGGTCGCCGGTGTCGAACCAGCCGTCGGCATCGGTGCTGTTCAGGTGCGGCCGCTTCAGGTAGCCGCCGAAATTCGAACAGGCCCGCACCAGCAGGCGCCCGGTCTGCCCCGCGGGCAGGTCCGCGTCGGCGCCGTCCACCACCCTTAGCTCCACGCCGGGCAGCGGGCAGCCGTCGGTAGTCGAGGCACGCGTTTCGGGATCGTCCGGCAGGGTCGTGGTCACGGCGCCGTTCTCCGACATGCCCCATGCCGAGACGATCGTGGCGTCCAGCGCCGAGCGCGCGCGCTCCACCAGCGCCCCCGGGATCGGCGCGCCAGCGCACAGGAAGGTGCACAGGCTCGGCACGGGCGTGCCGGACTCCGCCACCACGCGGGCCAGGTCGGTCAGGAACGGTGTCGAACCCATGGTGAAGGTCACACCTTGCTCGCGGATCAGCGCCGCCGCGCGCGCCGGGTCCCAGATATCCTGCAGCACCGCATGCGCGCCCAGCACCACCGGCATCATCAGTCCGTACATGAAGCCGGTCTGGTGCGCCATCGGCGAGGCCATCAGCACTACGTCGTCGCCGGTGAGATGGAGCCGGCCGGCATAGGCGACGATGTTGGAGAACAGCGTGTTCGCGGTATGCATCACGCCCTTGGGTTCACCGGTGGTGCCGGAGGTGTAGATCAGCTGGGTGACGTCATCCGGACCGGGGCGGCTGCCCAGCAGGATGGCGGCGGCATCGGTGTCGTCCTCCCAGGGCGGGCCGCTCAGCAGCGCCTCGAAGCTGTCGTCGCCGTCGCCGTCCACGGCGACGACATGACGCAGCGCGGGCAGCGCATCGCGCAAACCCCGCAGCATGTGCGCATGATCGAAGCCGCGGAACGTCTTCGGCACGACCACCACCTTGCTTTGGGCGTGCGCCAGCATGAACGACAGCTCGCGCTCGCGGAAGATCGGCATGACCGGGTTGAGCACTGCGCCCAGCCGCGCGCAGGCCAGGTACAGCACGCTCAGGTGCCAGCCGTTGGGCAATTGGCATGAGACCACGTCGCCGGTAACGATGCCGAGGCGGGAAAGCCCTAGCGCCACGCGATCGGCCATGCGCGCCAGCTCCCGCCAGGTGAAGCGCGTCACCTGTTGACGTTCGATGCTGAGCGCCGTCAACGCGGTTGCGTCGGGCCGTTCCCGCACGCATGCGGCAAGATAGTCGTTGATGGTACGGTCCTGCCAGTGCCCGCCGGCAACGCTGGCGGCACGGCGCGGCGCGATCAGTACGGCGTCGAAATCCATGGCGTTCTCCTCGTTGTTGTGTGCTGCCAGTCGTTGCGTCAGGCGCGCGCGTCAGGCCGGCACCGCCTCGCGCCCGGCGCGGGTGCGCGCGATGATGGTCTTCATGATCTGCGCGGTGCCGTCGCCGATCTGGAAGCCGAGCACGTCGCGCAGGCGCTGCTCCATCACGCCGCGGTCATAGCCGCCGTGGCCGAACGACAGCAGGCACTGGTGCACCACGTCGTACGCCAGCTTGGGTGCCCACCACTTGCACATCGCGGCTTCGGCGGTATGCGGCAGGCCGCGGTCCTTCAGCCACAGCGTCTGCAGGCACAGCAGCCGCGCGCCCTGCACCTGGGTCTCGAAGTCGGCCAGCGGATGCGACACGCCCTGGAACGCCGACAGCGGCTTGCCGAAGGCCTGGCGCTCCGCCACATAGGTCCAGGTCTCGTCCAGCGCTGCCTGGGCCACCGCCAGCACCTGCAGCCCGATCAGCGCGCGCGAGAAGTCGAAGCCCTGCATCACCTGCACAAAGCCCTCCCCTTCCTTGCCCAGCAGGTGGCTGGCCGGCACGCGCACGTTCTCGAAGAAGATCGAGCCGCGCCCGATGGCGCGCTGGCCATGGCAGTCGAAGCGGTTGCGCGTGATGCCCGGCAGCTCCATCGGCACCAGCAGCGCCGACACGCCGCGCGCTCCCGACTCCACCGAACCGCTGCGCGCGAACACCACTGCGGCATCGGCCTGGTCGGCGGCGGAGATCGAGGTCTTCTCGCCATTGAGCACATAGTGGTCGCCATCGCGCTCCATGCGCAGGCGCAGGCTGGCCGCGTCGGAGCCGCCGCGCGGCTCGGTCAGCGCGATCGCCAGCAGCGCTTCGCCGCGCGTCAGGCGCTGCAGCCAGGGGCCGGCGATCTCCGGCCGCGCGTGGTGCGCCAGGATCTGCCCGTTCAGCGAGGCCAGCAGGTTGATGTACGACAGGCTCAGGTCGGCGCGCGCCACCGCTTCGTGGATCACGCCGGCGGCGAGCGAGCCCAGGCCCTGCCCGCCATACTGTTCCGGCAGCTCGGGCGCGATAAAGCCCATCTCGCCCATCTCTCGCATCAGCGCGCGGTCGAGCACGCGGGTGCGGTCGCGCTCCAGGCAGCCGGGTGCGACGCGCGCGTCGGCAAAGCGGCGCGCGTGTTCCGCCAGCGCCATCAGTTCTTCGTCAAGGTAGGGATTCATGTTCGTCTCCGCGCGGTTGGGCCGGCTTACTTCGCGTACTTGCGGAAATCCGGCTTGCGCTTTTCCTGGAAGGCGCGCACGCCCTCGCGCGATTCCTCGGTGTCGTAATAGAGCTTGAGCGCGTACATGCCCATGCCGGCGATGCCGCCCTGGTGCGCGGTGTCCATGTTGAACGAGCGCTTGGCGATGGCGATCGCGGTCGGGCTTTTTTCCAGGATCTCGTCGCACCACTTCTGCACTTCGGCGTCGAGCTGCTCGTGCGGCACCACGGCGTTGACCAGGCCCATCGCCAGCGCTTCGGCGGCGGGATAGCGGCGGCACAGGTACCAGATCTCGCGCGCCTTCTTTTCGCCCACCACGCGCGCCAGGAAGGCGGTGCCGTAGCCGGGGTCGACCGAGCCAACCTTCGGCCCGACCTGCCCGAACACGGCCTTGTCCGAGGCAATGGTGAAATCGCAGATCGTGCACAGCACGTTGCCGCCGCCGATGGCATAGCCCTGCACGCGCGCGATCACCGGCTTGGGCACGTCGCGGATGGCGTTGTGCAGTTCTTCCATCGGCAGGCCGATGGTGCCGCGGCCGTCGTACTGGCCCTCGTGCGCGGACTGGTCGCCGCCGGTGCAGAACGCCTTGTCGCCGGCGCCGGCCAGCACGATGGCGCCGATCTCGCGGTCATAACCGGCGCGGTTGATGGCGTGGATCAATTCGTCGCAGGTGCGGCCGCGGAAGGCGTTCATCTTTTCCGGGCGGTTGATGACGATCCAGGCCGCGCCGTTGCGCACTTCATAGCGGATGTCTTCGTATTGCATGGTGGTCTCCGTTGTCTGGTTGGGATGGTTTGCGCTCAGCCGTTCATGGTCAGGCCGCCCGACACGCTCAGCACTTGCCCGGTGATGAAGGCCGCATCGTCGCCGGCAAAGAACAGCACCGCGCCGGGCAGGTCGTCGGGCTGCCCGATGCGGCCCAGCGGGATCGAGCGGGTGAAGGCTTCCACCAGCTTCTCGGGGTTGCCCGCGCCCTGCTTGTAGTCCTCGAACAACGCGGTCTCGGTCGGCCCCGGGCACACCACGTTCACGGTGATGCCGTGGCGCGCATGCTCGCGCGCGATGGTCTTGGAGAACGACACCAGTCCGCCCTTGCACGCGGCGTACACCGCCTCGCCGGACGAACCCACGCGCGCGGCATCGGAGGCGATATTGACGATGCGCCCGCGCTTGCGCGCCACCATGCCGGGCAGCACCGCGTGGTGCATATGCAGCGCGCCGGTCAGGTTGATGGCGATCAGCCGCTCCCACTGCGCCGGCTCGGTCTTGACGAACGGACGGAACACATCCCAGCCGGCGTTGTTGACCAGCACGTCGATGGGTCCCAACTCCTGCTCCACCGCCGCCACCGCCGCATCGACGCTGGCGCGATCGGTGATGTCACAGCGCACCGCCAGCGAGCGGCCGCCGGCATCGCGGATCTGCGCCGCCACGCGTTCGCCCGCGTCCGGGTTCAGGTCGAGCACCCCCACCGCCGCGCCCGCACGTGCAAAGCGCAAACAGGTTGCGCCGCCGATACCGCCACCACCGCCGGTCACGATGACCGTCTTGCCTTCGAGTCCTTGCACAGCCGTTCTCCTTTCAGGGTTCCGGTGCTATCGTGCCGGCGGTGTCGCCGCCACATGCGCCTTTATTTACGTAAATATATTGACGTATACTAGGCGCGACCGAGACCGCGTGCAAGGCCGCTATCCTTTGGAAATCACTATGGTTAACCCCGACCAGGGAGGCGAACTCCCGACTAACGCGCGCATGGAACTGGCCAACCGGCTGTTCTTTCGCCTGTACCAATGCGCAAACATGTTGCATAAAACCGGCTCGCGCGCCGTCGAAGCGGAAGGCTTGACGACACAGCAGTGGGCCGTGCTGGGCGCGCTGTCGCGGCCGGAAGCCGCCGATGGCATGAGCGTCGGCGACCTGGCCCGTTACCTGATGGTGAGCCGCCAGAACCTGTCCGGGCTGGTCAGCCGGATGGAACGGGACGGCCACGTCACGCTGGCGCCTGACGGGCGCGACCGCCGCTCGCGGCTGGTGCGGATGAGCGAGCCGGGCCGCGAGGTGTGGCTCCACCAGGCGCAGCCGAAGATCCGGCAGTACTACGAGCAGGCGCTGGACGGCTTCTCCACCAACGACCTGACGCACACGCTGCATTACCTGCTGAAGTTGCTGGACAACATGCGCGCACTGGACGCGCCGGAGGGTGGCGACGGCGGGCCGGCACAGGACTAAGGCGGATCGCTGTATCAGGACTGATACACAGCAGCCCATCCCGAGCCGTCGGGCACCGCGGCATTTCCCGCGACGCGGCCCACCACGTCGGCTGGCGCGCAATATGCGTCGGTGTGGGGTTGCTCAGGCCCCCGGCGCTGCGCCGGGACTCCCTGAACCACTGCCCCGGCTTGCTGCGATCGGTCGCGTGCGCGCAGCCGGGACGGCGTTCGATCGATCCTTACCGGAGATCCCGCCATGACCCGCTATATCGTGCTAGCCAGCTTCACCGACCAGGGCATCCGCGCCGTCAAGGACACCACCAAGCGCGCCGCCGCGGTGCGCGAGATGGGCGCGCGCTTCGGGGTGCAGATGAAAGACATCTACTGGACCCTGGGCAAATACGACATCGTGCTGACCGTCGAAGCCCAGGATGACGCCAGCATGACCGCCTTCGGCCTGGCGGTGGGCGCGCTCGGCAACGTGCGCACGCAGACGCTGCGGGCCTTCAACGTCGACGAGATGCAGGAGATTATCGACAAGATGAGTTGAACCGCCCTGGCACTCTGTCCATGTCATCAAGAACGCCCGCCATGGCGCCTGGCGGGCGTTGTTGCTGCTGGCTGGTGCGCGCTTTCCGGATATCCGACGGCCTTGTCAGACGGCGCCCGATACCTCGGCCACGGCACAGCGCTGACACTCATACTGCCAACTTCCGGAGAGCGCCATGCCAGGCAAGAATATCCATGTCGTGCCGACCCATAACGGCTGGGCCGTCGAAGCGGAAGGACGCGCCGGCAACCAGCAGCGATTCACGTCGATGGACCATGCGATCGCCACCGGCATGGAAAAAGCCAGGCGCGCAAAGGTCGAGTTGCTGATCCATGGAAAAGACCACCAGATCATGGAGCGCAACTGCTTCGGCAACGCTTCCGGTGACGCCGACGGGTAATGGAAGGGAAACCTCGTGCAGGGTACCATCGTGCAGGGCACCATCGGCAACGTGCCTGGACGACTCTAATCGCGGACAACCCGATGCGCAATTTGAGAGGTTTTTACATCCTTCTGATCGCCGTCACCATTGCGTTCATCTGGATACTGCTGCCCTTCTACAGCGCGATCCTGTGGGGCACCATACTTGCCATCCTGTTCCATCCCATGCACCGCAAGCTGACGGTGCGATTCGGCAACCGGGAAAATCTCGCGGCATTGACCACGCTGCTGGTCTGCGTGCTGATGGCCATTGTCCCGGTATTCCTGATGATTGCCACGCTCGCACAGGAAGTGGCTTTTGCCTACCAGCAAATCAAGACCGGCAAATGGGATTTCGGGCAGTACTTCCAGACCGCCGTACAAGCCCTGCCGGCTTCCATCGAGAACTGGCTGAACGAAATCGGGTTGGCCGACGTCGCGGGCCTGCAGGCAAAACTGACCGAAGGGGCCGCCCGCATCAGCCAGTTCATGGCGGCCCAGGCTGTCGCCATTGGCCAGAACACGCTGCAGTTCGCGGTTGGCCTCGGTGTCATGCTGTACCTCGTGTTTTTCCTGCTGCGTGACGGTGCGGTGATTTCCCATCGCTTCCGCGAAGCGATGCCGCTGAGCGACGCGCACACCCGCCGGCTGGTCGGCCGGTTCACCACCGTGGTCCGCGCCACGGTCAAGGGCAACGTGGTGGTGGCGGCGGTGCAGGGCATTCTGGGCGGCCTGGCTTTCCTGCTGCTGGGCATCAACGGCGCGCTGCTGTGGGGCACGCTGATGGCGTTTCTGTCGCTGCTGCCGGCCGTTGGCGCCGCGCTGGTCTGGGGCCCCGCCGCAATTTATTTCCTGCTGGCCGGCCCAGTCTGGAAAGGCGTCGCGCTCATTGCCATCGGTACCCTCGTCATCGGCGCGGTGGACAACCTGCTGCGCCCTGTCCTGGTCGGCAAGGACACCAAGTTGCCGGACTGGCTCGTGCTGATCTCGACCCTCGGCGGCATGTCGGTGTTTGGCATCAACGGCTTTGTGATAGGTCCGCTGATTGCCGCGCTGTTTATGTCGTGCTGGGATATCTCGGTGATCGAGGATCGCGACGACACCATGTGACCGGTTCACGCCGCCATTTCGCCATGTCGCCGTGTTCTGCACGTTGACAAAGCAACTGCGAACGCCCAGACAAAACCCCTAGAAACAAGAATTATTCTCATTTATTATTCGGCCTTTTGCTTTTATCCCGGGCCGTCATGCTTTTCCGCCGTCTTGCCATACCTGCCGCCGCCAGTTCGCTGCTGCTGCCTGCCGTTGTCTCCCACGCCGCCGAAGAACCGGCCACGCTGCCGTCCGTGACGGTCAGCGCCGCCGCTGACGGGCAGACCGACATCGGTTTCGCCACGCGCCGGGCGGCTGGCGTGACCAAATCCGGCGAAGCGGCGGCCGACGCCGCGCAATCGATCACCGTGATCACGCGCGACCTGCTCGACAGCCAGCAGGCGCAGAACCTCAGCGACGCGCTGCAGAATTCGGCCGGCGTGGTTACCAACGTCTATGGCCGGCGCGGCTGGGACGACTTCATCATCCGCGGCCAGCGTGCCTCGGAATCGATCTTTGCCGACGGGCTGCTGGTCGACAGCAACAACCGCGTGGCGCAGGAGCTGTTCGGCGTGGAGCGCGTGGAAGTGCTCAAGGGACCGGCCTCGATACTGTTCGGCGCGGTGCAGCCCGGCGGCCTGGTCAACATGGTCAGCAAGCGCCCGCGCGCGGAACTGTTCGGCGAACTGGGCCTGACCGTCGGCAACTATGGCTTCCGGCAGATGACGGTCGATGTGGGCACGCCGCTGGCCAAGGACAGCAAGGCGGCGTTCCGCCTGAACGGGCTGATGATGAACAGCGACGATCCGACCGACTTCGTCTGGTATCGCAACCGCTGGATCGCGCCGTCGCTGACGCTCGACCTGGGCGCGCGCACGGACTTCACCATCCTGGCCAGCCACAACCAGCGCAACTACGTGCGCCAGCAGGGCCTGCCCGTGAATGGCACGCTGGTGCCGAACCGCAATGGCGTGGTGCCGGCCAACCGCTTTATCGGCGAACCGGATGCCCCTTCCTATGACGGCGAGCAGAACCGCATCGGCTACGCGCTGACGCACCGGTTCGACTCGGGCTGGACCCTGAACCAGAACCTGCGCTACCAGACCTCGTCGCTGACCGGTACGCTGGTATCGGCCGGCACCATGGCGCTCAACAGCCAGTCGATGAACCGCAGCGGCACGCAGCAGAACTTTTCGGGCAATTCGTTCGGCGTCGACACCAACGTGCAGCGGACTTTTGCGTTCACGGGCCATGCCCACAACGTGACCTTCGGCATCGACTACCGGCATACCAAGGAAGACCGCCTGCAGAAGACGTGCCGCGTGGCCGCGCTGAACGTTTACAGCCCGGTCTATGGCGCCAGCATCAACTGCCCGTCCGCCTATAGCGTGGATGCGACCGATACGCTGGATGCGCTGGGCCTTTACCTGCGCGACCAGGTCCGCATCGGGCAGCGCTGGACCGTCACCGGCGGCGTGCGCTACGAATCCGCGCGGACGGGCACAACCGACCGGCTCGCCTCGTCGCGTACCGACAATGACAACAACGCCGTCACCGGCAGCGCCGGCGTGATGTACGACCTGACGCACTGGGCCCGACCGTACGCGAGCTTCGCCACGTCGTTCCTGCCCAACGCCGGCACCGATGTCAGCGGCGCCACCTTCAGGCCCGAGAAGGGTCGCCAGTACGAGGTCGGCGTCAAGTTCGACATGCCGGACAAGTCCGGCCTGCTGACGCTGGCGGCGTTCGACCTGACGCGCACCAATGTGCTCAGCAGCGATCCGGTCAACACGGGTTTCAGCATGGCCGTGGGCGAGCAGCGCTCGCGCGGGCTGGAAGTGGAACTGACGCAGGATCTCGGCAATGGCCTCAGCGTATCGGCGGCCTACGCCTACATCGCCAGCGAAGTCACCGAGGACACCACCGCCACAAACGTCGGCAAGCCGCTGAACAGCGTGCCGCGGCACAGCTTCTCGGTCTGGAGCCAGTATCGCCTGCGTGGTGCGCTGGCCGGCTGGTACGTCGGCGCCGGCGTGCGGGGCGAGAGCGCCAAGCGCGGCTACAGCTTCAACTACACCGTGCCGGGCTACGCCGTCGCCGATCTTGCCGTCGGCTACGTGGCCTCGCACTGGCGCGCGGCATTCAACGTCAAGAACGTGTTCGACAAGATGTACTACGCGGGTGGCCTGAACAACAACGTGCTGCCGGTGGGCAATCCGCG
Source organism: Cupriavidus sp. SS-3 (assembly GCF_035818815.1). Taxonomy (NCBI): domain Bacteria; kingdom Pseudomonadati; phylum Pseudomonadota; class Betaproteobacteria; order Burkholderiales; family Burkholderiaceae; genus Cupriavidus; species Cupriavidus sp. SS-3. The sequence goes on along the minus strand of NZ_JAYLVT010000007.1, from coordinate 243,479 downwards.
CGTCGCCATGCTCAACGTGACCATGAACTATTGAAGCTGGGGTGGTGTTCCGCCGGCGATGCGAAACACCACCGCTCCTTGTGACTAGGCCGGGCTAGGCCGAAGCGGGCTCCAGGATCTGCCCGCCGCCATAGCTGGACTGCACCGGCACAGGTCCGCCCGCCGTCATCCTGATTGCGCAGTACTTGAACTCGGGAATCTTGCCGAACGGGTCCAGCGCCGCGTTGGTCAGCTTGTTGATCGCCGCCTCGTAGTAGCAGAACGGCACGAACACGGCGCCGCGCGGCGTGCCGGCATCGGCGCGCGCATAGAGCGTGACCTCTCCGCGCCGCGACGACAGCGTGACCACGCCGCCCGGCGTGCCCCCGAGCGCATCCAGGTCGAGCGGATGCACCAGCGCCACCGGATCGGGCTCGATCGCGTCCAGCACGCCGGCGCGGCGCGTCATGCTGCCGGTATGCCAGTGCTCGAGCTGGCGTCCGGTGATCAGCACCATCGGATAGTCGGCGTCGGGCCGCTCGGCCGCCGGGATGATATCGGCCGGCACGAAGCGCCCCCGCCCCGTGGCGGTCGGGAAGCTGTCGACGAAGATCACCGGCTCGCCCGGATCGCCCTCTTCCTTGCACGGATACGTCACCGCGTGTTCGCGCTCCAGCCGCTCCCAGGTCACGCCGCCGATGCTCGGCATCGCCTGCCGCATCTCGTTGAACACGTCCTCGACGCTGTCGTAGCGCCAGTCCAGCCCCAGCTGTGCCGCCATCTGCTGGACGATCCACAGGTCCTGGCGCGCCTGCCCCGGCGGATTCAGCGCCTGCCGTCCGAGCTGCACGGTGCGGTCGGTGTTGGTGAAGGTGCCGGTCTTTTCGGGGAAGGCCGAGGCCGGCAGCACCACGTCGGCCAGGTACGCGGTCTCGGTCAGGAAGATGTCCTGCACCACCAGGTGGTCCAGCGATGCCAGCGCCTCGCGCGCATGCTCGGCGTCAGGGTCGGACATCGCCGGGTTCTCGCCCATGATGTACATGCCGCGCACTTCGCCGCGCTCGATCGCCTGCATCACCTCGACCACGGTCAGGCCTGGCTGGCGGTCCAGCGGCATGCCCCACAGCGCTTCGAAGCTGGCGATCGCCAGCGGGTCGTCGACGCGCCGGTAGTCCGGGTACATCATCGGGATCAGCCCCGCGTCGGAAGCGCCCTGCACGTTGTTCTGGCCGCGCAGCGGATGCAGGCCGGTGCCGGGGCGGCCGATCTGGCCGGTCATCAGCGCCAGCGCGATCAGGCAGCGCGCGTTGTCGGTGCCATGCACGTGCTGCGACACACCCATGCCCCACAGGATCATCGAACTCTTCGCGGTGGCATAGACGCGCGCGACCTCGCGGATGGTTTCGGCGTCGATGCCGCAGATCGGCGCCATCAGCTCGGGGCTGTACGCGGCGACGTTGCGCTGCAGTTCGTCGAAGCCGATGGTGCGGCTGTCGATGAAGTCCTGGTCGACCAGCCCTTCGTTGACGATGACATGCATCATCGCGTTGAGCAGCGCCACGTCGGCATCGGGCTTGAACTGCAGGAAGCGCCAGGCGAAACGCGCCAGGTCCGAGCGGCGCGGATCGGCCACGATCAGCTTGGTGCCGTTCTTCACGGCGTTCTTGATCCAGCTGGCGGCCACCGGATGGTTCACGGTCGGGTTGGCGCCGATCACGATCACCACCTCGGCCTTGTCGACATCCATCACCGGATTGGACACCGCGCCCGAGCCGATCCCTTCCAGCAGCGCCGCCACCGACGAGGCATGGCACAACCGCGTGCAGTGGTCGACGTTGTTGCTGCCGAAGCCGGTGCGCACAAGCTTCTGGAACAGGTAGGCCTCTTCATTGCTGCCCTTGGCCGAGCCAAACCCGGCCAGCGCGCGCTTGCCATGGGTATCGCGGATCTGCGCGAGCTTGCCGCCGGCCAGCGCCAGCGCTTCTTCCCAGCTGGCTTCGCGGAACACGTCCATGACGTGGTCGGGGTCCATGACGAAATCGCCCTGCTTCGGCACGCCGTCGCGGCGCACCAGCGGCACCGTCAGCCGCTGCGGATGCTGGACGTAGTCGAAGCCGTAGCGGCCCTTCACGCACAGGCGCTGGTGGTTGGCCGGGCCATCGCGCCCTTCCACGAACAAAATGCGGTTGTCCTTGACGTTGTAGGTCAGCTGGCAGCCGACGCCGCAGTACGGGCACACCGATTCCACCTGCTTGTCGGGCACCGCCAGCGCGGCATCGCGCGCGGGCATCAGCGCGCCGGTCGGGCAGGCCTGCACGCATTCGCCGCAGGCGACGCAGGTGGAGGCGCCCATCGGGTCGTCCATGTCGAACACGATGCGGGCTTCGTCGCCGCGCAGCGCCAGGCCGATCACGTCGTTGACCTGTTCGTCGCGGCACGCGCGCAGGCAGCGGGTGCACTGGATGCAGGCATCCAGGTTGACCGCGATGGCCGGATGCGACAGGTCCGCCGCCACGCGTTCGCGCGGGGCGAAGCGCGGCTTGCCGACTTCCAGCCGGGCAGCCCATTGGTCAAGCTCGTTGTTGCGCGTGTATTCCGCTTCCGGCATGTCCGACTGCAGCAGCTCCAGCACGGTGCGCTGGGCGCGGCGGGCGCGCTCCGATTCGGTCTGCACCTGCATGCCTGCGGCGGGAAAGCGGCAGCACGACGGGGCCAGCACGCGCTCGCCCTGGATCTCGACCATGCAGGCGCGGCAATTGCCGGCGGGCTCGAGGCCGTCCTTGTAGCACAGGTGCGGCACGTCGAAGCCTTCGCGCTGCGCCACCTTCAGCAGGGTTTCGCCGGGCTGGGCGCTCACCTCGCGGCCGTTGAGGGTGAAGGTGACGGCTGGTTCGGCGGATTCGACAAGCGCGCGTTCGGCGCGGGTCAGTGCATTCATGTCTGTCTCTCAGGCTCGGGCCGGCATCAGGCCAGTTCGTGCGGGAAGTACTTGATCACGCAGTCGACGGGGTTCGGCGCGGCCTGTCCCAGGCCGCAGATCGAGGCATCGCGCATCACCGCGGACAGGTCATCCAGCGCCGCCAGGTCCCACTTCGGCTGGCGGATCAGGTCGAGCGTCTTGGCCGTGCCGGTGCGGCACGGCGTGCATTGTCCGCACGACTCGTGCTTGAAGAAGTGCATCAGGTTGCGCGCCGCCTGCGTGGCGCTGTCGTGGTCGGACAGGATCACGATCGCGGCCGAGCCGATAAAGCAGCCGTAGGGCTGCAGCGTATCGAAGTCCAGCGGAATATTGCCCAGCGCCGCCGGCAGGATGCCGCCCGACGCGCCGCCCGGCAGGTAGCCGTAGAACGCATGGCCGTCGAGCATGCCGCCGCAGTATTCGTCGATCAGCTCGCGCACCGTGATCCCGGCCGGCGCCAGGTGCACGCCAGGTCGTTTGACCCGGCCCGAGACCGAGAACGAACGCAGGCCCTTGCGCCCGTTGCGCCCTTGCGAGGCAAACCACTCGGCGCCCTTCTCGAGGATGTCGCGCACCCAGTACAGGGTTTCGAAGTTGTGCTCCAGCGTCGGCCGCCCGAACAGCCCCACCTGCGCCACATAAGGCGGACGCAGCCGCGGCATGCCGCGCTTGCCTTCGATCGATTCGATCATGGCCGACTCTTCGCCGCAGATATACGCGCCCGCGCCGCGACGCAGCTCGATGCGCGGCAGGCCAGGGACCGGAGGGTCCTGCTGCAACTGCTGCAAGGCCGCGGACAGCAGCGCGCGGCAGCCCGCATATTCGTCGCGCAGGTAGATATAGATCGCCGCCACGTCGACCACATGCGCCGCGATCAGCATGCCCTCGAGGAAGCGATGCGGATCGCGTTCCAGGTAGACCCGGTCCTTGAAGGTGCCGGGCTCGCCCTCGTCGATATTGACCGCCATCAGCCGCGGCGCGGCCTCGCCGCGCACGATGCGCCATTTGCGCCCGGTCGGGAAGCCCGCGCCGCCCAGGCCGCGCAGGCCGGAATCCTCCATCGTGGCCAGCACCGCGTCCGGGTCGAGCGCGCCGCCGGCCAGGGCCTTCAGCAAGGCATAGCCGCCGTCGCGCCGGTAGGTGTCGTAGTCGATATGGGGTTCGGGCGCATGGCGCACGGCCTTGGCCTGCACGGCGTTACCGATGGCCTCGGCTGTCGCGGCATCGACCGGGTTCTGCCCGACCAGCGCTGCCGGCGCCTTCTCGCAGCGGCCGATGCAGGGCGCGGCGACCACCCGCACGTCGGTGCCGAGCAGCGCCGGCAGCTTGTCGATCAGGGCCTGCGCACCGGCCAGCTCGCAGGCAATGCCTTCGCACACCCGCACGGTCAGCGCGGGCGGCGGGGCGATCTGGCCGTCGGCATCCTCGCGCACCACGTCGAAGTGGTGGTAGAACGTGGCGACCTCGTAGACCTCGGTCATCGACAGCCGCAGTTCGCTGGCCAGCGCCACCAGGTGCGGCATGGCCAGCTGGCCGTAGCGGTCGTTGATGCAGTGCAGGTGTTCGATCAGCAGGTCGCGCCGGCGGGGCATGTCGCCCAGCGCCACGCGCACTTCGGCCAGCGCGGCCGCGTCGACCTGCCGGCCCTTGGGCTGGCGGCGCTTGCGCTGCCGGCTGAGGCCCGTGGCCTCGAGGGGAATGACAACCTGGTTCATGGCGTGCCTGGAGGATGTTGTTGGTGGGGATGCGGTGCGCGATCAGGAAGGCGTCCGGCGGGCCGCCCTCCTGTCGTGCCTTGTTGTTGTTGTATTGTGCTCTACCGGGCGCGACGGCTGTGCAGGCATCGCAGCCGCACGCGCCCGGATACTGCCGGCGCCGGTGGGCGCCGTACTGCTTTCTTCATCAGGTCAGGTCTTCGGGCACGGTACGGTAACCCATCGGCGCAGCGGTGTTGGCATGCACGTACTTGCGGGCATGGGCCTCGCGCATCGGCTTGAGCACGAACAGCGCCATCGCCGCGGTCAGTGCCGCCATGCCCGCGGCCACCATGAATACCGCGTGCCAGCTGCCGGTGGCGGCGGTGATCACGCTCGAGAACGGCACCAGCAATGCCGCCGTGCCCTTGGCGGTGTACAGCAGGCCGGCGTTGGTGGCGGCAAACTTGGGCCCGAAGGTATCGCCGCAGGTGGCCGGGAACAGGCTGTAGATCTCGCCCCAGGCGAAGAACACCACGCCGGTCAGGATCACGAAGGCGACCGGATGGTGTCCGTACTTCGACAGCAGCAGGATGCCGACGGCCTCGACCGCGAAGGCGAAGAACATGGTGCGCTCGCGGCCGATATGGTCGGAGATCCAGCCGAAGAACGGACGCGTCAGGCCATTGAGCACGCGGTCGATGGTCAGCGCGAAGGTCAGCGCCGGCAGCGTCAGGCCGAGGATGGAGATCGGCGCCTCGTGCAGGCCGAAGTCCTTGGCGATCGGGCCCAGCTGCGCGGTGGCCATCAGGCCGCCGGCGGCCATCATCACGAACATCGCGTACATGACCCAGAAGATCGGCGACTTCAGCACCTCGCGCGGCGACGCGTTGTAGGTGGCGGCCGTCTTCAGCGTGGTCTTGACCTCGTTCAGGATCTTGGCCGACGGCGGGTACAGGGCCATGCCGAGGATAAACACCACCAGCCCCTGGCCCAGGCCGAACCACAGGAATGCCGCCTCATAGCCGGAGCTCTTGATCATGTTGGCGATCGGCACCACGGTGAGCGCCGAGCCGGCGCCAAAACCCGCCGCGGTGATACCCGCCGCCAGGCCGCGGCGATTCGGGAACCACTTCAGCGCATTGCCCACGCAGGTGCCATACACCGCGCCCGCGCCCAGGCCGCCGATGGCCGCCGCAACATAAAGCATGGGCAGCGAGGACGCCACCGAGTTAAGCGCCCAGGCCACTGCGCACAGCAGGCCGCCGCCCACCACCACCGGGCGCGGGCCGTACTTGTCGACCAGGTAGCCCTCGATCGGCACCAGCCAGGTTTCGGTCACAACGAAGATGGTGAATGCGACCTGGATCGCGGTACGGCCCCAGCCGTATTTGTCGTCGATCGGGTTGACGAACAGGGTCCAGCCATACTGCATGTTGGCGATCATCGCCATGCAGATCACGCCAAATACCAGTTGCACCCACGGCGACGCAAAGCGCGACGTGGACTCCCTCTGCTGCAATTCCATGATGTCTCCTTATAGCGGCGAACCGCCAAGGTGGAAGATGGGCGCCTTCAGACGCCTCTGCGTGACTCTCGGTCGAAGAACAGCTTAGCCGTCCCAGTGCTATACGGTATGTGATATATCATGTAAGTCAAGCGTATTCTTCGCGGCTGTGCAGCATGCAGCCGCGTTACCTGGTGCCGTAGCCGTCACGGACCGCACGCGACTGGTGCGCAAGCGGAATCAATGGCAGTTCCGGCAGCATCAAGAGTCCTTGGAAATCAAGCAGTTGCCTTGCGGCGGGTCATAAATCGGCCGACGCACGGCATCCGCAAGCATGCCGGGGATCTCGCCATCGAAAAACCGGGAAAACGATCGGTTCGGGAAAGTCCCTAGATGCAGACATGGATGTCCGGCCGTGTCCGTATCGATATGGAATGTCGGGGAATCCACGCGGGGCACGCACGGTGCCGATGGTTGACGGCGCGCAAGCAGGCGCCAAGGCGTTCGCTCTTGCGAACCGAGGGAAGAGAACGAAGGGAGATAAGGAGAATGGCGGCCGTACTCGCCGTGATGGTCGCAAGGGATGCCGGCCGCTACAGCCCTTGCCTTCAGCGCTTCAGCGCGAACGCGCCGCACGCCTGGCGGCGTCAGGCATAGGCGAGTTCACCGGCGGCGGGCACGATGCGCGACGTGCGGGCGCGGCCCACGCCGTCGCTGTGCTGGTCCGAGCCCAGGCCAGCGAAGCGGCCATGGTCCTGCGCGGTGACCAGCACATCCATGGGCAGGCGCGTGGCCAGCAGCGTGGTCACGCCCACACCGACAGCAATCAGGGCCAGGCCAAGGGCGACGAGAAGAGCGACTTCCATTTGAAAACTCCAGTAGCGTTGTGATCAGGAGTTTTCATTATATGCTGCGCCGCACTATGTGTAAATATCCTGTATGTAATATATCAATAGAGCGTGTGCACTAATCCAACACTCTTCTCGCCTCTCCTCAAACCGTCGTCGCTTCGCGCCTGCGGACAGGCGGCTCCTGGTATTCCTGGCCGCGCAAGGCATCCCAGATCGCGGCAGCGTTGGGCTTGAGCGACCGGCTCTTGCGCCGCACCAGCATCACCGTCGACGTCACCTGGGGTCGCAGCGGCCGCATCACGGCTGCCGGATGCATGCCCCCGGCCTGCGCCCGCGACGGCAGCACGCCGATGCCCAGGCCCAGCGCCACCATGCCGAACACCGCAGCGAAATGGCCCAGCAACTGCAGCGAGCCCGCGCGCACGTGATAGCTGCTGAGCGCCTTTTCCACCACGGGCTGCACGCCGCATTGCTGGTCCAGCGTGAGCACGCTGGCATCGCAGAGGTCGCCCCAGCCTACGGTGTCGTGCTGGGCCAGCGGATGCTTGGCGGGCAGCACGGCGTGATAGGCGTCGACGCACAACGGTTCGCAATACAGGTCGTCGCCGGCGCGCGGATCGGTGGCGATGCCGAAATCGACCTCGCCGCTGCGCACACTCTGCAGCACCGATTCCTGCGAACGGTCCTTCAGGTGGATGGCGATCGCCGGCCACGCCTGCCGGCAGCCGGCCAGCCAGGTCGGCAGCGACATCGAGCTCAGCACCGGGTCCGACGCGATCTGCACCAGGCCCTGGCATGGGCGGCTGGCGCTCTGGCTGTCGCGCAGGGTCTGCTCCACTTCGTCGATCAGGTGGCAGATGCGCTGGGACAAGTGCTGGCCGGCGTCGGTCAGCTCCACCTGGCGCGTGGTGCGGTCGAACAGGCGCTGGTCGATCTCTTCTTCCAGCTCGCGCACGCTGCGGCTGACCGCGGATTGCGTCAGGCCCAGTTCGACCGCGGCGCGGGTAAAGCTCTTGTGCCGCGCCACCGCGGCAAAGGCCTTCAGTTGCGGGAGCGAGATATTCATGGCCTGCCCCCCTGCCCCGCGCCGGCATGGCCGAGGTAAATCCTGTCTTCAGGCACGGCATGGCGCCGCGGTGCACGCACGGTTGCGTTCAATCCGGTCACGGTTGTCTCCTGGTTTGCGTGGCTGTGGGCAGCCATCGTGTTGTCGGCCGTGATGATGGCCGGTGGCTGGCTCCTGCGCTGCCGGAGTGCCGGATTCTGGCGGGAAATGTCGAACGGACGATTGATGCTACTTGAATCTAAGATCAGCAATGCATAAAGTTTTTTATCGTTTATATAGCCGATCGTTTATAGGACGAAAGCAGGATGAAGAACGCCACGCTGCGGCAACTGAAGGTCTTCGAGACCGTAGCCCGCCATCTGAGCTTTTCCCGCGCCGCCGAGGAACTGCACCTGACCCAGCCCGCGGTATCGACCCAGGTGCGGCAACTGGAGCACCACGTGGGGCTGCCGCTGTTCGAGCAGCTCGGCAAGAAGATCTACCTGACGCCGGCGGGCCATGAAATGCTGCATTACAGCCGCAGCATCATCCAGCAGTTCCGCGAGGCCGAAGACGCCATGTCGCAGCTCAAGGGCATCTCCGGCGGCCGCCTCAATGTCGCGGTGATCAGCGCCGGCGATTACTTCTTTCCGCGGCTGCTGGCGGAATTCATGGACCGCCACGCTGGCGTGACGCTGAACCTGGCCGTGCACAACCGCGAGGAGCTGCTGCACCAGCTGGCCGGCAACCTGACCGACCTCGCCGTGATGGTGCGCCCGCCCGAAGGCATGGACACCATCAACGAGGCCTTTGCCCCGCACCCTTACGTGATCGTGGCCGCGCCCAGCCACCCGCTGGTGGGCGCGCGCAATATCCCGCTGGCCGAACTGGCCGACGAGGCCTTTGTCTCGCGCGAGAAGGGCTCGGACACCTGGAACTCGATGCAGGAGGGCTTTGCCGGCCGGCTGTCGAACCTGCGCATCGCCATGGAGATCAAGAGCACCGAGACCATCAAGCAGGCCGTGATCGCCAATATGGGCATTGCCTTCCTGTCGGCCCATACCGTGGGCCTGGAGCTGCAGGCCGGCAAGCTCGCCGTGCTCGATATCGAAGGCTTTCCGGTGATGCTCAACTGGTACGTGGTGCACCGCAAGAACAAGCGACTGCCGCCGGTGGCGCTGGCGTTCAAGCAGTTTCTGATGGAGGAAGGCGCGGACCTGATCCAGACCATCACCGGTGTGGAAGGACTGATCCGCCAGGACGCTTGACCTCATCCATAAACGATGAGTTATGATTTCTCTATGAAACTTTAATTATCGTAAATTGTTCGCCGTCCCTATGCTTGTCTCAACCCAACTGCCAGCGCGCATCCGAGGAGACCAGCATGAACCCAGCCCAGCAGGAAAGCCGCCGCGCCGCCATCACGGTCGGCGCCGACAACCAGCCGATCCCGCGCGAGACCCAGCTCGCGGCGTATAACGCGGCCTTCATCGAACTGGGGCTGCGCTTTCGCTGGGACGCCGCCATGTATGAATGGCTGTGCGGCATCGAATGCGAAAAGGGACGCGTGGCCCGCTATATCGAGGAACACCACCCTCACCTGCTGGCCGCCTACGACGCCGCGTTCCTGAGCGGGCTGATCTTCGAGAAAAAGAACGAGTACCTGCGCGCGGTCGGCCACCTCAACTGAGCGGCCCGATCGGTTCACGGCGAGGCGCGCGACAGCGGCCTCGCCGTTCTTTCTTCAACTGATCTTGGCCACCATCAGGTAGAAGATGGCAAGGAACGAGAACAGCGCCGGAAAGCCCAGGCCGAACCACCACCAGAACAGGCGCCAGTACACACGCGGCAGCTGGGGCCCGGTGCAGTCCAGCGCCACGTCGCGCATGCGCTTCTGCAGCCAGACCACCGGCAGCCAGCAGGCAATGGCGACGGCGTAAAGTACCACCGACCACTTCAGCCACGGCACCGACCACGAGAACCCGGCCATCTTCACCAGTGCATAGCCAGTCAGCGGCTGCAGGATGGCGGTGGAGGCCGTGAAGATCCAGTCGGCGATCACCACCATGCGCGCGGTCGCGGCGACGGTGCGGACATTGCGCGTCAGCGTCGCGCCAACCAGGTAGAAGGCGCTGCCCACGCCGGTGCCGAACAGGAAGGTGGCCGACATGATATGCAGCCATTTCAGCGTGACGTAGTCCATGCCCGCTCCTCGGTCAGGTGCAGCCACCACAGCACGGCCAGCATCGGCACGTTCTTGATGAGCGGGCCATACGGATGCAGCCAGTATTCCGGCAGGCGCACGCTGATGATGGCGGTATAGCCCAGGATCAGCGCGATCTGCGCCAGCCACAGCCAGCGCGGGCGCCGCGGCAGCACGCACAGCACGCCGAAGGCCAGGTCGAGCAGCGCCGCGCCATAGAGCGCCAGCGGCTGCAGCGCAGGCGGCACGCCCGCGCGCGCCAGCAGCGCATAGCTGTCGGCCACCGGGTACAGGCCCAGCGAAACCGCCGCGGTGACGATCCACACAAAGGCCAGGCTCCAGCGCAGCAGCGGATGCAGCCAGCGCTGCAGTGCCTGCGCGCGCAATGCGCCGCGCAGTCCCGGCGGGATGAAGGCATGCGCCGCCTGCGGCGACCGCCCGAGCACGCGCGCGAGTCCGGACGGATCGGCCACGCTGCCCTGGTCCAGCATGGTCAGCGCATCGCGCCCGAGCACGCCGCCGGTGGCGCGTTCGGCCAGCGGCATCACCGCGCGGGCCAGCGCGCGCGGCAACGGCAACAGCCAGGCCTTGCCGCGCAAGCCCAGGCCATGCCGCAACGCCTGCAGGTAGCCGGCCAGCGGCATCGGCGCCGGCCCCACCAGCGCCAGCCGGCCGGAGCGCCAGGGCGCTGCGCCGCCCCATCCGGCCAGCAAGGCCACGATGGCCTGCGCCACGTCGTCGACATGGACCGGCTGCACCGGCTGCCTGCCGCCGCCGGGCAATGCCAGGCAGGGCAGCGTCGCCAGCGCGCAGAACAGCTGCGCACTGGTGCCGTCGGCACCGAACACCAGCGACGGCTGCAGCACCACGGCATCGATGCCGAGGCCGAGCAGGTGCTGGTCGGCCGCGCGCTTGCTGCGATGGAAGTCGGTCAGCGCGTGTTCGTCGGCACCCAGCGCCGACATTTGCACCACCAGCCGCACGCGCTGCCGCAGACAGGCATCGAACAACGCCTGCGGCGCCGCGCGGTGCAGCACGTCAAAGCGCTGCGTGGCGGTCTCGCGGAAGATGCCGACCAGGTTGACCACCGCATCGATGTCGGCCAGCACCGGCGCCCAGTCCGCCGCCGCCGTCATCCGCGCGAAATCGACGGCACGAAATTCGCTTGCCGTGCAGGCATGGCCGCTGTGCGGCGCTTCGGGTGCATCGTGCGCAGGCACGCGCCGCACCCCCGCTATCACATGGAATCCTCGATCCAGCATTGCGGCACAGGCATGCCGGCCGATAAAGCCGCTGGCGCCGAGCACCAGCACGCGCTGGATGCGGCCACCGTGCTGCGCCGGGCCGCGGTCTCGGGCACTTGCGCCAGCCTGTTGTCGACCGGCATGCTCGCCTGCGGCGGCAGCGTCGACTGCGGCAGCGCGTTCGCGCCTGTCAACGCCGTCAGCCACTGGATCTGGGGCGAGCGGGCCATTCACACCAACCGGCCGTCGGTGCGGCATACCGTGCTGGGCTATGTCATCCATCATGCGATGTCGGTGTTCTGGGCGGCGTTCTACGAAGGCGCGATGGCGGTGGCCGGCACACATGGCGATGTCCATGCCAGCGCGCGTCCTGCCGCATCCCCCACGGCGCCGACGCGCGTGCTCGGCGGCCTCGCGATTGCCGGCATTGCGTGCTTCGTCGACCTGAAGTGCACGCCCCATCGCCTCACCCCTGGCTTCGAGCGCCGGCTGTCGCCCGGCATGCTGGCACTGGTCTACGTCGCCTTCGGTCTGGCGTTGCCGCTGGGCGCGATGCTGCTGCGGCAAGCAGGAAGGCGCGCTTGAGTCCTGCCCGCGTCCGCCGCCTGTGTCCGTCTTGCTGCACGCAGCGCCAGTAATTTTCACACGGCTCTCCCGCTTTTACCGTTTCCGCCGCGTCCGGGCGGGCCCTGGCGTTGCACCCGGCAACGCGCTGCACCAGCCGTGCAAGCTCCACGCCACCGCGCGCCTGGCGCCATGCTGCAGCGCGTGCGGGAATCGTCGTAACATACCGCTCCCAACCCAGCTTCAACCCGCCGGCGGCAGCCGGACGCATACCCCGCCCGCTTGATGGCCACGCGACGCACCGACGAAGACTTTATCCATGACCTGACGCGCCTGCTGTGCAGCGAAGGCGTCTCGTCGCTGACCATCGGCGAGATCGCGCAGCGCATGCGCTGCTCGCGGCGTCGCCTGTACGAGATCGCGCCGACCAAGGAGGCGCTGTTCGTCGGCATCTGCCGCGATGTGCTGGCGGCCAACCTGGAGCGGGGCTTCGCCGCTGCGCGCCGCGAGAGCGATGCCGCGCGCGCCGTGTCGGCCTACCTGCATGCTGCGCTGAACACCTCGGGACTGAGCAAGGCGGCACTGGCCGACCTCGATGCCATCGACAGCGGCCGGGCCGTGTTCGACGCGTACCAGCTGGCGCGCGTGCGGGGGCTGGAAAGCCTGCTCGAGGCCGGCATGCGGCAGGGACTGATGGCACCGCACAACCCGCGGCTGGTGTCCGAAGCGATCCTCGGCGCCGCGCATCGCCTGCGCAGCCAGCAGTTCCTGAAGGACACCGGGATGAAGATGGGCGATGCCTTCAGCGAGTTCTACGAGATCATCCTGAACGGCCTGCTGTGCCGGCCGGACGCCGGTAGCCGTGCTCAGGCCACCTGCCGCTCCTGCCCGCCCCAGTAACGACCGCGGATGGCCTTGCGGTCGATCTTGCCCAGCGCCGTCAGCGGCAGCGCATCGGCGAACACCACCTGCTTGGGCGCATTGACCACGCCCTTGTGCCGGGTCACGTGGGCGATCACCTCGGCCTCGGTCAGCTCGGTGCCGGGACGGGCCACCACCACCGCGGTCACGGCTTCGCCCCACTTGGGATCGGGCACGCCGATCACCGCCGACATGGCGATGGCCGGATGCAGCGCCAGGCAGTGCTCGACTTCGCTCGGGTACACGTTGAAGCCGCCGCTGATGATCATGTCCTTGGCGCGGTCAACCAGGTACAGGAATCCTTCGCTGTCGCAGCGGGCCATGTCGCCGGTATGGAGCCAGTCGCCGGCAAAGACTCTGGCGTCTTCTTCCGGCCGGTTCAGGTAGCCCTCCATCACCAGCGGGCCGCGCACGCACAGTTCGCCCACCTCGCCCGGCGCGACTTCCCGCATCTGCGCGTCGAGCAGCCTGACCTGGTTGCCGGGAATGACCTTGCCGCATGAACGCAGGCGCTCGGGATGGTTCGGATCATGGTCGCGCGGGCTCAGGTAGCTGATGCACATCGGCGCCTCGGCCTGGCCGTAGATCTGCCCGAACACCGGGCCGATGCGGCGCAGCGCGTCGGCCAGGCGCACCGGTGCGATCGGCGCCGCGCCGTAGAGCACCAGTTCCAGGCTGGACAGGTCGGCCGCGTCCAGGCCGTCGCAATCGAGCAGCCCGTAGATCTGCGTGGGGACCAGGAAGGTCAGGTTGATGCGGTGCTCGGCCACGCGGCGCAGGAAATCCGCCGGGCTGAACTTGTCGCACAGGTAGATGGTGCCGCCGCGCAGCAGCGTCGGCAGGAACAGGCTGCCGGAGGCGTGCGAGATCGGCGTGGTCACCAGGTAACGCACCTGCGCCGGCCATTCGTAGGTTGCCAGCATGTACTGCAGCATCGTCACCGAGGTCCGGTGCGTATGCAGGATGCCCTTCGAACGTCCGGTGGTTCCGCCGGTGTACGACAGCTTGCTGATCTCGGTCGGATCGTCGCCGGGGACCACGGGGGCGTCGTCGAAGCCGGCGGCGGCGCGGACCAGGCCGGGGCCGAACTCGCCGTCGTCGAGCGGCAGCACCTGCACCCGCGTGCTGGCGGCAAGCGCGCGCGCGCGCTCGGCAAAGCGGGCGTTGTCGACCACCAGCGCCTGCACCGCCGCGTCTTCGAGCACGAAGGCATGGTCCGCTTGCGCGGCCATCGGGTGCAGCGACACGGCCTTCAGCCCCGCCAGCTGCGCGGCGATGATGGCTGCGACCGCCTCGGCGCGGTTGCCAACCAGGAAGGCCACCACGTCCTGACGCGCCAGGCCGCGCGCGGCGAACAGCCGTGCGATGCGTGCGCTGTGCCGGGCCAGCGCCTCATAACTCAGCGTGACGTCGTCGCCGACCACGGCGGGTACGCCGGGCCGCGCGCGCAGCGCCGCGGTATAGAGCTGGCCGACGGTCGCGCCGCCGTGGACGACGCAAGCCGCTGAAGCCTGACGGGCCATGTTGTCTCCCTGGAGTTGTTCTGGTCAGGCTCCCAATGTAGGGGCCACCCGGTACCAGGTCAACGCTTTTGGTACCGAGAAGGCCGGGTTAACTCAGGGCAAAGCCAGCCGCTCAACGGTGTCCGGCGACACGCAACCCGCAGGCGCCTCAGGCCTGTTCCTTCACCTGGCTTTCCAGCTCCACCAGCCGCTTCTTCAGCGCCCGCTCTTCCTGGAAGCGCGCGGTCTCGTCGCGGATCACCGCGACGATGCCGGTCACGGCACCGGCATCGTCCTTGAGCAGCGCCACGGTGAAGGCGATCGACATCGTCTTGCCGTCCTTGTCGACCGCCGGCACCTTGAGCAGGTCATGGCCGTAGCGCGTGATACCGGTCGCCATGGTCTTGTCGTAGCCTTCCCAATGCCGCCCGCGCAGGCGCTCGGGGATGATCAGGTCCAGCGACTGCCCCATGGCCTCGGCCTCGGTGAAGCCGAACATGCGCTCGGCCGCGGGATTCCACAGGGTGATGGCGCCCTTGGCGTCGGAGATGATGATGGCGTCGCCGATGGCGGACACCAGTTGCGCGTAGTCGATCTGCTCTGTCATGGGGATTCCCTCTCGTCATCTGCAAACGGCAGCGGCCTGGAGCCCGCCGGTGCCGTCAAGGTAGCGTGCCACAGCGCGGCGCCACAAGCAAAAACGCCGGAGCCCGCTGTGCGCGCGGCCCCGGCGTCGGCGCCGGCACGGGGTGCCGGCGGGCGGCGTCAGATCACCTGGGACTCGCGCAGGCGCTTGATGTCTTCCGCACCGTAGCCCAGGCCGGCCAGCACCTCTTCGCTATGCTCGCCCAGCAGCGGCGAACCCGTGATCTCCGGCTTGAGGTCGGAGAACTTGATCGGGCTGCCCACCGTCAGGTAGCTGCCGCGCTCCTTGTGCGGCACCTCGGTGATGCTGCCGCTGGCGCGCAGCGACGGATCGGCGGCAATCTCCTTCATCGACAGCACCGGCGAGCACGGGATGTCGAACTTGCGCAGGATGTCGACCGCCTCGTACTTGGTCTTGTCGGCCAGCCATTCCTCGATGGTGTTGAAGATATCGAAGATGTGCGGCTGGCGCGCCTTGGCGGTGGCGTAGTTGGGATCGGCTATCCATTCCGGCTTGCCCAGCGCCTTGCAGATCGGCTCCCAGGCATGGCCCTGGATGGTGAAGTAGATGTAGGCATTGGGATCGGTCTCCCAGCCCTTGCACTTCAGCACCCAGCCCGGCTGGCCGCCGCCGCCCGCGTTGCCGCCGCGCGGCACCACGTCGCTGAAGGTGCCGTGCGGGTATTGCGGGTACTCTTCCAGGTAGCCCAGGCGGTCCAGGCGCTGCTGGTCGCGCAGCTTGACGCGGCACAGGTTCAGCACCGCATCCTGCATCGACACCGCCACCTTCTGGCCCTTGCCGGTCTTGTCGCGGCCGATCAGCGCGGTCAGGATGCCGATGGCCAGGTGCATGCCGGTGTTGGAATCGCCCAGCGCCGCCGCGGACACCGTGGGCGGGCCATCCCAGAAGCCGGTGGTCGAGGCCGCGCCGCCGGCGCATTGGGCCACGTTCTCGTAGACCTTCAGGTCTTCATAGTGGTGGCCGTCGCTGAAGCCCTTGACCGACGCCACGATCATCTTCGGGTTGAGTTCGTTGATGCGCTCCCACGAAAAGCCCATGCGGTCCAGCGCGCCCGGGCCGAAGTTCTCCACCAGCACGTCCGACTCGCGGATCAGTTGCTCCAGGATCTTCTTGCCGTCCGGCTTCTTCGTGTCCAGCGTGAGCGAACGCTTGTTGCTGTTGAGCATGGTGAAGTACAGCGCGTCGACATCCGGGATGTCGCGCAGCTGGGTGCGCGTCACGTCGCCGGAACCCGGGCGCTCCACCTTGATCACGTCGGCGCCGAACCATGCCAGCAGCTGGGTGCAGGCGGGACCCGCCTGGACGTGCGTGAAGTCGATGATCTTGATGCCGTTGAGTGGGAGGTTCACGTTCGTCTCCTATTGGATTAGGGGGTGAAATTCGGGTGGATTACTTCTTGGCCGAGCTTTGCGGATTCAGGTTGGTCAGGCGGCCGCTTTCGGTGCCTGCCGCCGGATCGATGACGGCGTTGACCAGCGTCGGCCTGCCCGAGCGCAGGGCTTCGTTCACCGCGGCCTCGAGTTCCGCCGGCGTGGTGACGTTGGCACCGACACCGCCGAAGGCTTCCATCATCTTGTCGTAGCGCGCGCCCGGGACGAAGGTCGTGACCGCGGGGTCGGTGCCGCCGGTGGGGTTCTTGTCGATGCCCTTGTAGACGCCGTTGTTGTTGAAGATGACGATGCAGACCGGCAGGTTGTAGCGGCAGATGGTCTCGACTTCCATGCCCGAGAATCCGAAGGCACTGTCGCCGCACAGCGCCAGCACCGGCTTGCCGGTCTCGACCGCGGCGGCCACCGCGTAGCCCATGCCCACGCCCATCACGCCCCACGTGCCTACGTCCAGGCGCTTGCGCGGCTCGTACATGTCGATCACGGCGCGGGCGTAGTCCAGCGTGTTGGCGCCTTCGTTGACGAAGGAGATGCCCGGGTTGGCCTTGACCACGTCCTTGAGCACGGCCAGCGCGCCGTGGAAGTTCATCGGTGCGGCATCCTTGGCCCTGGCCAGGGTCTCGGCCATCTTGGCCAGGTTGGTGTCCCTGCGGTCCGCCACCGCGTTCAGCCAGTCGGCGCCCGGCTTGGCGAAGTCATTGCCGATCTTGTCGAGCAGCGCCGTTACGCACGAGCCGATGTCACCGACCACCGGCGCGGCGATGGCGACATTGCTGTCCATCTCGGTCGGCGCGATGTCGACCTGGATGAATTGCTTGGGCTTGCCCCAGGTCTTGCCCTTGCCGTGCGACAGCAGCCAGTTCAGGCGGGCGCCGACCAGCAGCACCACGTCGGCTTCGGCCAGCACATAGGAGCGCGCCGCCGAGGCCGACTGCGGATGCGTATCGGGCAGCAGGCCCTTGGCCATCGACATCGGCAGGTACGGGATGCCGGTCTTCTCGACCAGCTTGCGCAGGTCCGCCTCGGCGCGTGCGTAGGCGGCACCCTTGCCGATCAGGATCAGCGGGCGCTTGGCGGTCTTCAGCAGCGCGACCGCACGCTCGACCGAGTCCGGTGCGGGCAGCTGGCGCGGCGCCGGGTCCACCACCTTGATCAGCGACTGCTTGCCCTTCTCGGCTTCCAGCGACTGCCCCAGCAGCTTGGCCGGCAGGTCCAGGTACACGCCGCCCGGGCGGCCCGACACGGCGGCGCGAATCGCACGCGCGACGCCGACGCCGATGTCCTCCGCGTGCAGCACGCGGAACGCCGCCTTGGCGTGCGGACGGGCGATGGCCAGCTGGTCCATCTCTTCGTAGTCACCCTGCTGCAGGTCGACGATCTCGCGCTCGCTCGAGCCGCTGATCAGGATCATCGGGAAGCAGTTGGTGGTGGCATGCGCCAGTGCCGTCAGCCCGTTCAGGAAGCCCGGCGCCGAGACGGTCAGGCAAACGCCCGGCTTCTGCGTCAGAAAGCCCGCAATCGCCGCGGCGTTGCCGGCATTCTGCTCGTGGCGGAAGCTGATGACGCGCATGCCGTTGGCCTGCGCCAGACGGGCCAGATCGGTGACCGGAATGCCGGGCAGGCCGTAGATGTTTTCGATGCCGTTCAGCTTCAGCGCGTCGATGACCAGATGAAAACCATCGGTTTGTGCCTGATGTTCTTCCGCGGCGTGACGCTGCAGCTCGTTTCCGACTTCTGCCATGGTTGCTTCCTTCTATGCAAATTGACTGGGGTGGGAATTTTTGTGACTCAGGCTGCCGCGGGAGTGCTTGGGGCCCGCTTCGCTACGACTTCCGACATGCTTGGTCTCCTTTTGGACTTGTGTTCGTGGTGCGCGGGGGCTGTGCCCTGCTGCGGTCGGTGCCGGTTCGGTTCGACCGGTCTTGATGACATACGGTATGTGATATATCAGAGAACGGCAAGTTATTTTCCACCTCTTCGACCAACTTTCGTCAGTGCACCGCAGCAAACCAGGCTGGATCTGCGCGTAAATCAGCGTAATTCCTCAATCCACGCTAATTATTCCCATTTCTCACTAATGCAGACGTTCGATTTGAAATTGCCTTAAAAGGCGATTTCAGCCATCAGATATATCACATACACCGTTTCCAGCCAGCTGACGGTACGGCTACAGCGCCGCTCAGGCCGGTACTTCCTCCAGCTGCCGCAGCAGCGCATCGACACTGCCCTTGGCATCGCCAAACCACATGCGCGTGTTGTCCTTGTAGAACAGCGGGTTGTCCACGCCCGCGTAGCCCGCCGCCATGCTGCGCTTGGACACCACCACGGTCTTGGCCTTCCACACCTCCAGCACCGGCATGCCGGCAATCGGGCTGGCGGGGTCTTCCAGCGCGCCGGGGTTGACGATGTCGTTGGCGCCCACCACCAGCACCACGTCGGCCTTCTCGAAGTCGTCGTTGATCTCTTCCATTTCCAGCACGATGTCGTATGGCACCCGCGCCTCGGCCAGCAGCACGTTCATGTGCCCCGGCAGGCGGCCGGCGACTGGGTGGATGCCGAAGCGGACATTGACCCCCTGTGCGCGCAGCCGCCGCGCGATCTCGCTGATGGTGCCCTGCGCCTGCGCCACCGCCATGCCGTAGCCCGGCACGATGATGACCTCGTTGGCGTCCTTGAGCAGGCTGCTCACTTCCTCGCTCGACACCGGCAGCACCTCGCCCTGCTCGGCCGCCGCGCCCTGGGCCTGCACCGCGCCGAAGCCGCCCAGGATCACCGACAGGAACTTGCGGTTCATCGCCTTGCACATGATGTAGCTGAGGATGGCGCCGCTCGACCCCACCAGCGCGCCGGTAATGATCAGCAGGTCGTTGCCCAGCATGAAGCCGGTCGCCGCCGCCGCCCAGCCGGAGTAGCTGTTGAGCATCGACACCACCACCGGCATGTCGGCGCCGCCGATCGCCAGCACCAGGTGCGCGCCGACCAGCAGCGCGATCACCGTCATCGCCGCCAGCGGCACCAGTCCCTGCTGCGGATCCGGCGCGCTGAGGAAGGCATAGCCCAGCCACACGCACACCAGCAGCGCGCCGGCGTTGAAGACGTGTCGCCCCGGCAGCAGCATCGGCTTGCCGCCCATGGTGCCCTGCAGCTTCAGGAAGGCGATGATCGATCCGGTAAAGGTGACCGCGCCGATCAGGATGCCGAGGTAAGTCTCGACCTCATGGATCGCCTTTTCGGCGCCGGCCAGCGTGGTCGGTTCCAGGTAGTTGGCATAGCCGACCAGCACCGCGGCCAGGCCGACGAAGCTGTGCAGCACCGCCACCAGCTGCGGCATCTGCGTCATCTCCACGCGCCGGGCCAGCATGGCCCCGGCAATGCCCCCCACCACCATCGCGACGATGATGATGGCGATGCCGTCGGGACTGCCCGCCAGCACCGTGGTCATGACCGCGATCACCATGCCGGCGATGCCGAGCATGTTGCCGCGCCGGGCGGTGGCAGGATGGCTCAGCCCGCTCAGGCTGAGGATAAACAGCGCACTGGCGGCGAGGTAAGCAATATTGCTGATTCCGGATGGCATGGTTCTCTCCCTGGCCTTAGTCGCGCTGGAACATCTTCAGCATGCGCTGCGTCACCAGGAAGCCCCCGGCGATATTGATGGTGGCCACCAGCACCGCGCAGCCGGCGATCACCGCCGTCAGCAGCGACGGCTTGCCCAGCTGCACCAGCGCCCCCACCACGATGATCCCGCTGATGGCATTGGTCACGCTCATCAGCGGCGTGTGCAGCGCCGCGGTCACGTTCCACACCACCTGGTAGCCGACGAAGATAGCCAGCACGAACACCGTGAAATGCGCCATGAAGGCCGGTGGCGCGACCGCCCCCAGTCCGAGCAGCGCAGCGGCCGCCAGTGCCAGGGCAATCAGCGTCGTGCCGGTGCGGCTGCGCGGCGGCGCGGCTTCGGCCGGCGCCGGGACCTCCGCCGGCGCCTGCTGCTGCGGCACCGCCACCGTCAGCGGCGGTGGCGGCCAGGTCACCGCGCCCTGGTGCAGCACGGTCGCGCCGCGGATCATCTCGTCGTCCATGTCCACCACCAGCTGGCCGTCCTTGCCCGGCGTCAGCTCGCTCAGCAGGTGGCGGATATTGGTGCCATAGAGCTGGCTCGCCTGCGCCGCCATGCGGCTGGGCAGGTCGGTGTAGCCGATGATGGTGACGCCGTCGCGGCGCACGCTTTCGCCCGGCACGGTCAGCACGCAGTTGCCGCCCTGCTCGGCGGCCAGGTCGACCACCACGCTGCCGGCGCGCATCAGCCCGACGGTGCCGGCCTCCAGCAGCCTGGGCGCCGGCTTGCCCGGGATCAGCGCGGTGGTGATGATGATGTCGACCTCGCGCGCCTGCTCGGCAAAGAGGCGCATCTCCGCTTCGATGAAGGCCGGGCTCATTTCCTTGGCATAGCCGCCGCTGCCGCTGCCATCTTCTTCGATCTCGACCGTGAGGAACTCCGCGCCCAGGCTCTCGATCTGCTGGCGCACCACCGGCCGCGTATCGAAGGCGCGCACCACCGCCCCCAGGCTGCGCGCCGCGCCGATCGCCGCCAGCCCCGCCACGCCCGCGCCGATCACCAGCACCCGCGCCGGCGGGATCTTGCCGGCGGCGGTGATCTGCCCGGCAAAGGGCCGGCCGAAGGCATGGGCGGCCTCGATCACCGCGCGGTAGCCGGCCATGTTCGCCATCGAGCTGAGCGCATCCAGCTTCTGCGCGCGCGAGATGCGCGGCACGCAGTCCATCGCCAGCACCGTGGCCCCGCGCTGCGCCAGCCGCTCCAGCATCGGCATCTGCTGCGCGGGCCAGACAAAGCCGATCAGCGTGGCATGCTTCTTCAGCAGCGCCGCCTCTTCCACCCCCAGGCTGGGATGGACCTGCGGCGGGCGCACCTTGACCACCACGTCGACCGAGGCCCACAGGCTGGCCGCATCGACAATGGCCGCGCCGGCGGCGCGGTAGTCGTCGTCCGAGAACGACGCTTCCAGCCCGGCGCCGGTCTCCACTACCACCTGGTAGCCGAGCTTGAGCAGTTCCTTGACCGAGTCCGGGGTGGCGGCAACGCGCCGCTCGCCCGGGTGGACCTCGCGCGGCACACCGATCGTCATTGGCATGGCATTCACCGTTTCAGGAAAGGAATGGGCGCCGGCTCAGCCGCGCACGTGGTTGACCAGCGAGCCGATGCCGGCGATCGACACCTCGACCACGGCGCCGTCCTTCATCGAACCCACGCCCAGCGAAGTGCCGACGGCAATCACATCGCCCGGCATCAGCGTCAGGTCCTGCGAGATGCGGCTGACCTGCTCCTCGGGCGAGAAGATCATGTCCGACAGCGGATAGTTCTGCCGCTCCACCCCGTCCAGCCGCGTGACCACGCTGGCGCCCTTCCACTGGAAGCCGGTGACGATGGCCGGGCCGATGCAGCCGAAGGTGTCGAAGCCCTTGGCGCGGGTCCATTGCGGGAAATTGGGATCGGCCGTGATCAGCTCGGCCGCGGTCACGTCGTTGACGATGGTGTAGCCGAAGATATGCGCGCCGGCCTCCGCCACCGTCACGTTGCGCGCCTTCTTGCCGATGACGATGCCCAGCTCGCCCTCATAGACGATCTTGCCGTCATAGCTCTTGGGGCGCTGCACGGCGTCGTTGGGCCCGGCCAGCGACGAGGCCGGCTTGATCAGGAACAGCGGGTGCGTCGGCACCGGCTTTTCCAGCTTGCGCGCGAGCGCGTGGAAGTTGTTCCACAGCGCCACCACCTTGCCCGGCGCGCACGGTGCCAGCAGCGTCAGCGCGGCGCGGTCGTGCACGGCGCCGGTGGGACTGGGGTTGTCAAAGCCGTCGCGGTCATATTCGACGACGCGGTTGGGGTTGGCCTCATCCAGGCGGCCATGGCCGATGCTGCCGTCGGCGCGGCGGAAACGTATCCAGGTTTGCACAGCATGCTCCTTGCGCGGGCAAAGCGAGGCCCCGCCTGCGCCGATGTCGGTTCAGGGATCTTCGGAAAAGGGAGAGGCATGACGGCGCGCGGCCGCCGCGGGTCATTCCCGCACGCGCGGGAATGACGGGAATGACATCAGGCCGGGCTCATGCGCTCATACCGCGCCGGCCAGCTTCATCGCGGCGATCTGCGCCGGGGTGCGGCCGAGCCACTCGAGGATCTCCTCGGTGTGCTCGCCCAGCAGCGGCGAGCGTTCCACCTGCACCGGCGAGGCCGACAGCGTGATCGGGCAGCCCAGCTGCACGTAGTTGCCGCGCTGCGGATGCTCCAGTTCCACCAGGTAGCCGCGCTGGTACAGCGACTCGTCCTCGATCAGGTCTTTCATCGACAGGATCGGGCCGCACGGCACATCGACCTCGTTCAGCGCCGCCATCACCTCGAACTTGCTGAGGCTGCGCGTCCATTTCTCGATCACGGCGAAGCAGTCGGCCAGGTGCTTGAGGCGCGCTTCCGGCGTGGCGTAGTCCGGGTTGGTGATCAGATCCTCGCGCCCGCACAGGCGCATCAGCGGCTCCCAGCCCTGCGGCTGGATGATGACGTAGACATAGTCGTTGGGACCGCCCGGGGCGCAGCGCAGCGCCGCGCCCGGCTGCCCGCCGCCCGACGCATTGCCCGCGCGCGGCACGTGGTCGCCGAACTCCTGGTTGGGATACTCGCGCAGCGGGCCGTTGGCCAGGCGCTGCTGGTCGCGCAGCTTGACCCGGCACAGGTTCAGGACCGCGTCCTGCATCGCCACTTCCACGCGCTGGCCGCGGCCGGTGTGCTCGCGATGCAGCAGCGCGGCCAGGATGCCGACCACGGCATGCACACCGGTGCCGGAGTCGCCGATCTGCGCGCCGGTCACCGTGGGCACGCCGTCGGCGTCGCCCGTGGTCGAAGCCGAGCCGCCCATGCACTGCGCCACGTTTTCATAGGCCTTGCAGTCCGCGTACGGGCCCGGGCCAAAGCCCTTGATCGAGGCGTAGACCAGTCGCGGATTCAGGTCCTGCATGTGGTCCCAGTCGAAGCCCGCGCGCGCCAGCACGCCCGGGCCGAAGTTCTCGATCAGCACGTCGCTGCGCTGGATCAGGTCTTCGAGCAGCGCCTTGCCTTCGGGCGTCTTCATGTTCAGCGTCAGGCTGCGCTTGTTGGAGTTCAGCATGGTGAAGTACAGGCTGTCGGCGTTCGGCACGTCGCGCAGCTGGCTGCGCGTGATGTCGCCGCGTCCCGGCATCTCCACCTTGATCACGTCCGCGCCCAGCCACGCCATCAACTGCGTCGCCGACGGGCCCGCCTGGACGTGGGTCATGTCCAGGATGCGCACTCCTTGCAGGGCTTTGGTTTCCATTGCGAAGGGTCTCCTCTTCCGCTATTTGTAGTCTCTGATGACATACGGTATGTGATATATCAGAAGAGAGCAAGAGGAGTTTGGCGCTTCCGGCGTAAATATCGACGATGCGACGCAGCAGAGAGCCGCCATCCAGGCGCGCAAGGCATAAAGACCGGCGTTTTCAGTAGCGCGATGACATAAAGGCGGCTTGCCTTTTCACATTGATATATCACACACCATTTAGCGAAATGGCGTCGTTCAAGCAAATCCTCGCCAGAAAGCAAAACGGCGGACCGAAGTCCGCCGTCTCTTGCACCGGATTGCTGGCTGCTTCAGTCCAGGAAATCGCAGTGCTTCTCCACGTAGTCCGCGAGGTCCAGCGAATGCTGCCGCACCAACCGCTCCGCGAGTTCGGTGTCGCGCCTCTCCAGCGCCTCGATGATGCGCAGGTGGTCGACGATGGACCGGGCCGCGCGATCGCTCTGCGAGATGGTCATCTTCCGGATCGCGCGAACGTGGATAAAGATATTGCGGATCGTGTCCATGATGATCTGCGACTTCGACAACTGCACGATCGCCTGGTGGAACACAATGTTGGCGTCGGAATACTCTTCGATATGCTCGGCCGGCGTGGAGTCGCGGAAGCTGTCGAACATGCTGCGCAGTTGCGCGATCTCGGCGTCGGTGGCGTTCTCGGTGGCCAGGCGCGCCGCCATGCTTTCCAGCGCGGCCCACATCTGGATCATCTCGACGATCTCGCGCTTGGTCTTGCGCATGATGTAGATGCCACGTCGCGGTACCGTGCGCAGGAAGCCCTCCTGCTCCAGCAACGTCATGGCCTCGCGGATCGGCGTGCGGCTGACGCCCATGGCCTCGCTCAGCACGCGCTCGTCCAGCCGGATCTCGTCGCGCGACTGGTAGATGTCGGCGTCGGCAATGGCCTGCCGCAACATGGCATAGGCCTGGTCGCGCAGGCTGGCGCCGGCGTTGATCGGTTGTACCGACAGGGACAGCCCGTTGGGCTGGACGATGGATTGGCTTTGCGCAGACATGGATGTGCTCGTGTGAGACCGGCGGCCGGGCGGCCGGAATGGCTGCCCGCCGCATTGCTGCACAGCTTAGCAAAAACGCCGGATCCATTATGAAAGCGCATCAAACGATGCGCGGTTCCTATGCATCGGCACAGAAGCGGTGCGCGGCCTGTCGTATATGGTATATCACAATCGCCCTGCCTTCGGACTTTGCAAGCCGGGCGTGCGTCACGTTGCCGCCCGGCTCGCGCTGCGGGGGAACGCCCGACCCGGCGGCGTCCCGTACTGCTCAGGCGGCGAGCTTCGCCATCGCATCGCGCTGCTTGATCAGCCCCAGCACGGCGTCGCACATCGGAGTCGGCGCACCCACCAGCCGCCCCATTTCCTGCACCACCGTCAGCAGCGGGTCGATTTCCATGGCCCGCCCCGCCTCCAGGTCCTGCAGCATCGAGGTCTTGTGCGCGCCGACGGCGCCGGCGCCGTTGATGCGCCGCTCCACGTCGACGCGGAACTTCACCCCGAAGCGCTCGGCGATGCCCTGCGCCTCCACCATCATCTGGCGCGACAGCGCGCGCGTGGCCGGATCGGCGGTAATGACATCCAGCGTGGCGTGGGTCAGCGCGCTGATCGGGTTGAAGCACAGGTTGCCCCACAGCTTGAGCCAGATCTCGTCGCGGATATTGTCGCGCACGGGAGCTTCCAGGTCGGCGGCCATCATCATTTCGCTGAGCCGGGTCACGCGCGCGGAGCGGCTGCCATCCGGCTCACCGAGCGGAAATTTCTTGCCGTAGACATGCTTGATCACGCCCGGCGCGATGATTTCCGCGGCCGGATAGACCACGCAGCCGATGGCCCGCTCCGGGCCCAGGCGTTGCCACTGGCGCCCGCCCGGATCGACGCTTTCCAGCGTGCGCCCGGCCAGGTCGCCGCCGTGCTTGTAAAAGTACCAGTAAGGAATGCCGTTGACGCCGGTCACGATCGCCGTTTCGGGACCCAGCAGCGGCTGCATCTGGTCTACGACCCCGGGCACCGAATGCGCCTTGAGGGTGATGAACACATAATCCTGGTGCCCGAGTTCATGCGGATCGCTGGTGCAGCGCACCCGAGCGACGCGCTCCTCGCCGTCGATCAGCAGCTTGACGCCGTGCTCCTGCATCGCCGCGAGGTGGGGTCCGCGCGCGACGAAGCTGACTTCTGCCCCAGCGCGCGCCATTTGCGCGCCGACATAGCCGCCGATCGCTCCGGCGCCGTAGATACAGATTTTCATGCTGCCTCCTTGATGGCTCGATTGGATCTTTTGATATATCACATACTATATTCCATGGCAGCACATGGCAACCTGCGCAGGTACGCTTTATCTTTATGTGACAGGCTGCGCGGCCAAGCGACGCTGCGCTAACATGAAGCCTGCATGCGCCCTCCCATCACTCCGGAGCCTTCATGGAAGCGACGTTGGCATTGCTGCAGGATCCCGCCGCCTGGGCGGCACTGGCCACGCTGGTGGCCATGGAAATCGTGCTTGGGATCGACAACCTGATCTTCATCTCGATCCTGACCAACAAGCTGCCGCTGGAGATGCGGGAGAAGGCCCGCAAGATCGGCATCAGCCTGGCGCTGCTGATGCGCCTGGGCCTGCTGGCTACCATTGCCTTCATCGTCACGCTGACCCAACCGGTCTTCAGCGTGCTGGGCCATGGCCTGTCCTGGCGCGACCTGATCCTGATCGGGGGCGGCGGCTTCCTGGTATGGAAGGCCACGCGCGAAATCCACCAGCACGTCAACGCCGCCGAAGAAGCCGCGGAAGGCGGCACGGCCACGGCAGTGCATAGCTTTGCCTCGGCCATCGGCCAGATCCTGGTGCTGGACCTGGTGTTTTCGATCGACAGCATCATCACCGCGGTGGGCATGACCGAACACGTGCAGATCATGTTCGTGGCCGTCATCGCGGCGGTGATGGCGATGCTGTTCGCGGCGACGCCGCTGGCCAACTTCATCAACCGCAATCCCACCATCGTGATGCTGGCGCTGGCGTTTCTGATGATGATCGGCATGACGCTGATCGCCGAAGGCCTCGGCACGCACGTGCCGAAGGGCTATATCTATACGGCGATGGCGTTCTCGGCGGCGGTCGAGGGGCTGAACATGCTGGCGCGGCAGCGGCGCCGCCAGCGCCGCGCCGCGAGCGAGGTGCGCGAGGTGCCGTGAGGCGCTGGCGCCACCCGCTGTAACAGAGGGTGTCCGAACTTTTCCGCGGCGGCGGCGTCTTTTACAGTTCTGCACAAACCCGGACAATAAAAGGACGCTTTCGCCACATGATGAATCGCCGAACCCTGCTGGTCTCTGCCACCGCCTCTGCGGCGCTTGCCGCCCTCGGCATTACCCCATCGGTACTGGCGGCCAGCCGGATCAAGCTAGGCGAGGCCCAGCCGTTTGGCTTCGACGCCCTGATCGAGCGCGCCCGCGCGCTGGCCGGCAAGCCTTACGCGCCGCCGCCCGCGCCACCGGCAGACGTGCTGTCCCGCATCGACTACGACGCCCACGGCAAGATCCGCTTCCGCACCGAGGACGCGCTCTTTGCCAGCGGCCCGGGCCAGTTCCCGGTCACGTTCTTCCACCTCGGCACCTACTTCCGCAGCCCGGTGCGCATGCATGTGATCGAGCGCGCCAAGGGCGGCACCGGCAAGGCGCGCGAGATCGTCTATGACGATGCCTACTTCGACATGCCGGCCGACAGCCCCGCGCACAAGCTGCCGCCGGGCAGTGGCTTTGCCGGCTTCCGATTCCAGGAAAGCCGCCTGGGCGAGCAGAAAACGCGCGACTGGCGCAAGAACGACTGGGTGGCCTTCCTCGGCGCCTCGTATTTCCGCGCCATCGGCGAGCTGTACCAGTATGGCCTGTCCGCGCGCGGCATCGCCATCGACGTCGCCGAAGCGGGCAAGCAGGAAGAATTCCCGGCCTTCACCCACTTCTGGTTCGAGACCCCCGAGGGCAACAGCGACACCGTCACGGTCTACGCGCTGCTGGACGGGCCCAGCATTTCCGGCGCCTACCGCTTCGTCATGCAGCGCGCCAAGGCCGTGATCATGGATGTCGAGTGCGTGCTGTTCCTGCGCAAGGACGTGGCGCGGCTTGGGCTGGCGCCGCTGACCTCGATGTACTGGTTCTCGGAAAGCATCAAGGGCACCGCCGTCGACTGGCGCCCCGAAGTGCACGACTCCGACGGCCTGGCGCTGTGGAACGGCGCCGGCGAGCATATCTGGCGCCCGCTCAACAACCCGCCGCAGACCACCGCCTCGGCCTTCTCCGACGACAACCCGAAGGGCTTCGGGCTGCTGCAGCGCGACCGGCTGTTCGACCACTACCAGGACGGCGTCAATTACGACCGCCGCCCCAGCCTGTGGGTGGAGCCGCGCGACGGCTGGGGCGCCGGCTCGGTGCAGCTGGTGGAGCTGCGCACCGACGACGAGATCCACGACAATATCGTCGCCATGTGGGTGCCGAAGGCGCCGGCCAAGGCCGGCAATACCTACCGCCTGCGCTACCGGCTGCACTGGGCGGCCGACGAGCCCTACCCGTCGCCGCTGGCGCGCTGCGTGGCCACGCGCCTGGGCAACGGCGGCCAGCCAGGCCAGCCGCGGCCCAAGGGCGTGCGCAAGTTCATGGTCGAGTTCAAGGGTGCGCCGCTGGAGAAACTGCCCTTCGGCGTCAAGCCCGAAGCCGTGCTGACCGCCTCGCGCGGCAGTTTTTCCTATGTCTTCACCGAAGCCGTGCCCAATGGCGTGGCCGGGCACTGGCGGGCCCAGTTCGACCTGACCACCGAGGGCGCCCAGCCGGTCGACCTGCGGCTGTTCCTGCGCCTGAACGGCAAGCCGCTGTCGGAAACCTGGCTGTACCAGTACCACCCGTTCCAGTCGCCGGCGGGCTGACGCCCCCGGCGGCGCGGGGCTGGCGCCGGGCCAGCCCTTTACCCCGTATTGCGACACCGTGATGTCAGGCGGGCGCGAGCGGGTATGATGGCTGGCTACGACAGTTACACCGCATCCGCCAGCCTCACATGATTGCTCAAGAGTTCAACGGCGCCGCCGACAGCGGCCAGGCTGCATCGCTCCCGCGCTCGGAGCGCGCCTACCAGCAGTTGCGCGCCGCCATCCAGGCCGGCCAGCTTTCCCCCGGCACCCGGCTGCGCGAGGTGGAACTGGCCGAATCGCTGGGGTTGTCGCGCACGCCGGTGCGTGAAGCGCTGTCCAGGCTGGAATCCGAGGGCCTGGTCGTCAACGAGCCCAACCGCGGCATGATGGTGACGCAGCTCGATGCCAGCATGGTCAGCGAGCTGTACGTGATGCGCGAAGTGCTGGAGGGCACCGCCGCCGCGCTGGCCGCGCGCCACGCCACCGACGTCGAGATCTCGCTGCTGCGCGATATCGTCGAGCGCGACCTCGCCATCGCCGACGATCCCGACCGGCTTGCACTGAACAACCGGCTGTTCCATGAGACCCTGCACCGCTGCGCCCACAACCGCTACCTGCTGAAGACGCTGCGCTCGCTGCACGAGTCCATGGCACTGCTCGGGCGCACCACGCTGGCGGTGCCGGGGCGTGCGCGCAGCTCGTACGAAGAACACATCTCGCTGGTGGAAGCGCTGGAACAGCGTGATCCGACGCTGGCCGAGCAGATCGCGCGCCGGCATATCCAGCAGGCCTACAAGGTCCGGCTGTCGCTGTGGATCCAGGAGCAGTCGGGCCGCTAGGCGGGATAGCGCAAGCGCCCGCGGCGGCGTGGCGCGCTCAGGCTGCCTGGGTTCGCGCCGCGCGCAGCGTGCCCAGGCTCAGCACCGTCAGCGCCACCAGGATCAGCACCACCGCGCCCAGCGTCTGCGGCGCGATCTGCTCGCCGCCCAGCCATGCGCCCATGGCCAGCGCCACCGGCGGGTTCACGTAGACATAGCTTGCTGCCAGGGTCTGGCTGACCGTCGAGACCAGGTACATGTACGCGGAGAAGGCTACCAGGGACCCCGCCACCACCAGGTAGACCCAGGCCCAGCCGGCCTGCGCGCTGACGGCAGACGGCCACGGCTCCTGCCGCAGCAGCGACAGCGCCATCAGCACCGCGCCGCCGATCACCATCTCCGCGGCAAACGCCGCCGCCCCCGGCGGCAGGTCGAGCCGGCGCGCCAGCTGCGAGCCGAAGGACCAGCTCGCCACCGCCAGCAACAGCGCCACCACGCCGCCGCTACTGACCTGGAATTCCGCGCCCGCGGTCAGCACCAGGATGCCGGCGCTGCCAATGGCGATCGCCACATACTCGAACCACTTCGGCCGGTTGCCGAAGCACGCCCCCCAGATCAGCGCGAAGATCGGCATCGACCCGATCATCACCGTGGTGGCGCCCGAAGAAATCGTCTGCTCGGCGATGGCAGTGAGTCCCATGCCGCCCACCAGCAGGAACAAAGCCGGCACCGCGCAATGTCGCAACTGCCGCACCGACGGCATCGGCGTGCCGCGCCATGCCAGCCACGCGCCCAGCAACAGGCCCGCGCACAGGAAGCGCGTGCCCATCATGAACAGCGGCGGAAAGCTCTCCAGCGTAAAGCGGATCGCCAGATAGGTCGTGCCCCAGACCACATAGGTGATCAGCAGGCACAGCAGCACAAGCGGGGACATGGGCGCACGGGACTCCGGAAAGGCATCCAAGATAGCCCTGTCCGCCGCGGCGGCAAAACGAAAAGCACTGGCAAGCCTTGTGAGAGTTGCTCACAAAGCACTCCAACGCCGCAGGCAAAGCAAAACCGGCCGCGTTCACCCGGGCGGGCGCACGTATGGCCGGTTCTTCAACGCAGCCCGGAAGGGCCGCAACTACCGTACTGCCGCCAGGGCTCAGCCGTTGGCGTAGACCACCTTGGCCTTGCGGGCCTGGCTTTGCAGGCGCTCGATCACCGACTGCACGGTGGCGATGGCGCGCTTCACGTCATGGGCGAAGCCCAGGCTTTGCGTGCCGAGCTCGCGCTCGATGAGGTGGCGTTCCAGTTGATCGGTCAGCTTGATATCGGATTGGGTGTTCATGGCGTCCTTCCTTTCGGGATTACCCTTATGGGGTTTTCCCTGATTGTAGCAAAAGAATTGACGCAATGCAGCATTAGGTGAAAGTACGTATGCTGGGACACCACAAGCTGTGCCGGATGAAATACTTCTCCGTGGATTGTGTGACGGGTAAGGCGAACGCTCGATCACCGGATCTGGCATCAAACCAGTCTTGTTCCTGTCACGCGGGCCAGTTCGCCCAACAACCGATCCTGGAATTTCGTGTTGCGGACGAGGGCGTGCGGCTCCTGCAGCCGCTGGTGGTACCAATACCCTCCGCTGGTTAGCGCCCGCGGATCGTTGCTGGTCGCCAGCCACTCCTGGGTCAGATGTCCCAGCCGAAGGTCGTCTGGCGCATTCGCACCACCCATCTTGGTGGGAACCCAGCCCGGATCGACTGCGTTGCTGTAGACGTCGGGCCACAACCGCGCCACGGCTGCCGCCAGGGTCGTGATGAAAAGCTTGCTCTCCGAATAGCCAGCTGTGCCGGTACGCCCGGACCAGTCGATGCGGTCAAGACTTACCCGGCCACCTTTGTGCATGCTGCTGCTCAGGTAGATCAGCCGCCTGGGGCGCCGGATCAGCGCCGTGAGCAGGTACGGCGCGACGACGTTGACCATCAGGACCTGGGGCCCTGACAGGATCCCCGCGTTGTGGATCACCGCGTCCATCGTGCCAATGGCGTTGACCTGCCGGGCCAGGTCCCGTGTCTGCTCCAAGTCGGAAAGGTCGCCGATGGTCGCGATGGCACCCTGCTCCACGAGCTCCCTGACGGCGGGCAGCCGCGCCTGGGAGCGAACGTGCACCACGACCTCATGCCCGTCGCCGAGCAGCGTCCGCGCCGCCGCATGACCGAGACCGTCGGACGAACCAGTGATGAAGATGCGGGCCTTACGTCCGCGGCTGCGTTGAACGGGTGTCGCGGCGGACCTTGCCGCGGGACTGGATGCGGGTTGCGCCAATGCAGCAGCGACGGTCAGCAACGGCGCCATGACCAGGCCCACACCCAGATACGCACCATTCAGAATGAGTTTGCGGCG
This sequence comes from Cupriavidus sp. SS-3, assembly GCF_035818815.1. Lineage (NCBI taxonomy): Bacteria > Pseudomonadati > Pseudomonadota > Betaproteobacteria > Burkholderiales > Burkholderiaceae > Cupriavidus > Cupriavidus sp. SS-3. Next base: position 211,464 of record NZ_JAYLVT010000007.1, on the reverse strand, counting down.
GTCCATGGCGCCTCCTGCTCAGCATGAAGTTTTTTTGAAACAGGCGATTCTTTCAAATGTTACCAAGTAACGCAGCGAGTCAAGGGAGCGCCCGTCATTTCGCCACAAAGCGCGCCGTGACAGTCTTGCCGTCCGCAAACCGGATCGTCGCCACCAGCTTGGAGCCGGCCGTGAGTTGCAGCTTGTCGACCGCAACCAGCGCATTGTCCGCACTCGGGTTCAGCGCCGTTTCCGTCTTGCGGGTGCCGGTCAACACCGTCAGCTTGCCGCTGGCGCCGGCCACGGGCAGCTTCTTGTCATGGTCGTCGACATAAATCGTGACCGCGCCATCCCGGTTCACCAGTTCGAACTGCAGGTCGCTGGCGACCTGCACGATGCCGCCGTATTGCGCGGGCTTAGCGCCGTGCGCCAGGGCCACGCCGGAAAACCCGGACAGTGCGAGACTGCCGGCAAACACCATGGCCGAGATCTGTTTCTTCATCGTCTACTCCGTTGCTGCAGCGGCTTGCGGGCGCCGCTGCCAAAGCCCGTGAATCAGTAAGTGTCCTCCGGCTGCTGCGACAGGATGCGCTGCAGCGGGCGGCGCCCGAACAGCCAGAACGCCAGCGGCGTCAGCATGGAATCGAGCAGGGTCGAACTGACCAGCCCCCCAAAGATAACCACCGCGACCGGATGCAGGATCTCCTTGCCCGGCGCGTCGGCCGATACCAGCAAGGGCACCAGTGCGAACGCCGCCACCAGCGCGGTCATCAGCACCGGCGTCAGCCGCTCCAGCGAACCGCGCACGATCATCGGCATGCCGAAGGTCTCGCCTTCGAAGCGGCACAGGTTGATGTAGTGGCTGACCTTCAGGATGCCGTTGCGCGTGGCAATGCCGGTCAGCGTGATAAAGCCGACCATCGACGCCACCGACAGGCTCAGCCCCGCCAGCCACATCGCGATCACGCTGCCGATCAGGGCGAACGGTATATTGGCCATGATGACCAGCGTCAGGGTGGCGGAGCGATAGCGCGAGTAGAGCACCAGATAGATCAGCGCCAGCGACACCAGGGACAGCAGCACGATGCGGCGCGTGGCCTGCTCCTGCGCCTGGAACTGGCCCTCGATGCTGACGAAATAGCCACCGGGCAATCCGGCACGCGCCGCCGCTTCGCGCACCGCGCCGACGATCTGCGACATATCGGAGCCGTCGGTATTGGCATAGACCACGATGCGCCGCCGGCCGTTCTCGCGCCCGATCTGGTTGGGGCCATCGCCCTCCTCCACGCTGGCGATGGCCGACAACGGCACCGCGCCGCGCGGCGAGTCCAGCATGACCCGGGACAGGTCCTGCGGCGTACGGCCGCTATCGGGCAGGCGCACCACCAGGTCGTGGCGGCGCACGCCGTCGATCAGCTGCGTGACGCGCGTGCCGTCGGACAAGGTCTGCAGCGCCTTCAGCGCCTCGCCGGCAGGGATGCCGTACTGCGCGGCCTTGCGATAGTCGAGCCGCACATTGACCTGCGGAATCAGCACCTGGCGCTCGACCGTGATGTCGACCAAGCCGGGTATCGCCGCCAGGCGCCCACGCACGTTCTCCGCCAGGCCGCGCAGCGTATCGAGGTCGTCGCCATAGATCTTCAGCGCGATCTGCGCCCGCACGCCGGACAGCAGGTGATCCAGCCGATGCGAAATCGGCTGGCCGATCGCCACCGACGCAGGCAGCCCGGCCAGTTGCGCGCGGATCGCGGCCATGACCTGTTCCCGGCTGCGGCCGGAGGGCTTCAGGTCGATGTCGATCTCCGAGGCATGCACGCCTTCCGCGTGTTCGTCCAGTTCGGCGCGGCCGGTGCGGCGCCCGACGCGCGTCACTTCCGGCACTTGCCGGATCAGCGTTTCCGCGAGCGCGCCGATGCGGTTGGCTTCGGCCAGCGAGGTGCCGGGATTGAGCATCAGCGACATCACCATCGAGCCCTCGTTGAAGCCCGGCAGGAAGGCCCGCGGCATCCACGGCACGGTGGCGGCCGCCAGCACGACCGCGACGGCGGCCACGGCGAGCAACGCACGCGCGCGCGGGAACGACCAGTCCAGGATGCGGGCATCGGTGCGCTTGAGCCATGCCACCAGCGGACTGTCCGGATGGTCGAGCCGCTTCATCCGCGGCAGCAGGTAGTACGACAGCACCGGCGTCACCGTCATCGACACCAGCATCGACGCCAGGATCGACACGATGTAGGCGATCCCCAGCGGCGCGAACAGGCGCCCTTCGATCCCCGGCAGCGCAAACAGCGGCACGAACACCAGCACCACCACCAGCGTGGCATAGACGATGCCGGAGCGCACTTCGACCGAGGCGCGCCAGATGGTCTCCAGCACCGGCGGCGGGCTGTCCATGCCGGCACGCTGCCGCAGCCGGCGCTGGATATTCTCCACGTCGACGATGGCGTCGTCGACCAGTTCGCCGATGGCGATGGCCAGGCCCCCCAGCGTCATCACGTTGATCGACTGGCCCAGCAGGTGGAAGGCCAGCGCGGAGACGGCCAGCGACAGCGGGATCGCCACCAGGGAGATCGCGGTCGTGCGCGCGCTCAGCAGGAACGCGAACAGGATCACCGTCACCATGATGGCGCCATCGCGCAGCGCCTCGACCACGTTGCCGATCGAGGCCTCGATAAAGTCGGCCTGGCGGAACAGCACCTGCGGCGTGGACAGCCCCTGCGGCAACCCCTGCTTCAGTTCACCCAGCGCGGCTTCCAGGTCGCGCGTCAGGCGCACCGTGTCGGCGGCGGGCTGCTTCTGCACGCTGACGATCACCGCGGGCTTGCCGTTGAAGCCGGCGTCGCCGCGCTTGAGCGCAGCGGCGTAGCGTACCTGGGCTACCTGCTCCAGCAGCACCGGCACGCCGTCCTTGTAAGCAACCGCCAGGCCCTTGAGGTCGTCGAGCCGGTTGGTGCGGCCGAGATTGCGGATCAGGTATTCGCGGCCGTTGAGGTCGATGAAGCCGCCACTGGTATTGGCGGCGAAGTCGCGCAAGGCACCCTGCACCTGTGCCAGCGCCACGCCGAATTGCGCCATGCGCGCGGTATCGGGCTCGACCCGCAATTGCCGCACCTCGCCGCCGATCGGGATCACCTGCGACACGCCGGGCACCGACAGCAGCCGCGGCCGCAGCACGAAGTCGGCATACTCGCGCGCCTGCATCGGGCTGGCGCGCGCCGGATCGATCGGCAAGGCGATCAGCATGATCTCGCCCATGATCGACGAGACCGGACCAAGGACGGGCGTGAGCCCGCCCGGCAACTGCTCCTTCACCAGCGCCAGCCGTTCCGACACGAGCTGGCGGTTGCGGTAGATATCGCTGCCCCAGTCGAACTCCGCATAGACAATGGACAGGCCGACGCCGGACACCGAGCGCACCCGCGTGACGCCGGGCATGCCGTTGAGCGCGGTCTCGATCGGGAACGACACCAGCAGCTCGACTTCCTGCGGCGCCATGCCGCCCGCTTCGGTGATCACGGTCACCAGCGGCTTGTTCAGGTCCGGGAACACATCGACCGGCGTGCGCCATGCGGTGAGGCCGCCGTAGACCATCAGGATCAGCGCGAAGGCCAGTACCAGCAGCCGGTTGCCCAGGCTGGCGCGAACGGTCCAGTTAAACATGCGCGCCCCTCAGCGGATCTGGTTGATCAGCGCCGCGCCGGACACCACCACCCGGTTCTCCGGCGACAGTCCGCCGACCACGACCACGGTGCGCGCATCGAGCACGCGCGCCTCGACCGGCTGCGCGATAAAGCGCTGCGCGCCGGACTTGATCCACACCACCGGCAGGTTGCTGGCATTGCGCACCAGCGCCTCGCTCGGCAGCGCGATGCCGCGGACGGTATCGCTCAGCGTCGCGACCACGGTCACGGGCTGGCCGACGGCCAGCGGCACGTCGTTGCCGGTCAGCCGGAACGTCAGCGGCACCGCGCCTTTCTTCAGGCTGCGGCCGGCGCCAACGAATTCCAGCTTGGCGCCGGTGCCGCTGGCCAGGGCACCGCCCTGGATATGGCTGGCCAGCGAACTGTCCGCGCTGCTGGCCTCGATCAGCAGGCGGGCGGGATCGACCACCTCGTACAGCACGTCCCCGGCGGCAACCACCTGCCCTGCCAGCACATTGGCGCTGGCGATCACGCCGCTGGCCGGCGCGGTCAGCGTATCGGTCTGGTGCAGGCTCTTGCCGACCGCATCGCGCTGGCCGGACAGGCTCTGGACCTCGGCGCGGGCGGCTTCGATTTCCTTGCGCGGAATGCTGTCCGGCAGCGACTCCAGCCGCTGCAGCCGCTGCCGTGCCAGCTTCAGGCTGGCGCCCAGGTTGGCGAACTGTGCCTGCTGGTTGCCGATGTCGAAGGGCTCGCTCTTGTGGCGCAGCACGGCCAGCACCTGGCCCTTGGCGACACGCTGCCCCAGCACGGGAAAGCCGCCCGGCGGCGGTTCGATCCAGCCCGGGTGGCCCGCCTGCAGGCGCCCGCCCGCGTTCGGATCGATCGCCACGACGGCGTTCAGCTCCACCGTCACGGGGTGTACGGCCTGCTGCGGCATCGCAGTCCGTATGCCCATGCGGCGCTGTGCCAGCTTGGGCACCTGGACACTGCCGTCCGCCAGCCGGACGAGGCCGCCGCCGACCGGCACCGCGGCCGGTGCATCGAGGTGTTCGCCATTCGGGCCGTGCGCGCCGGGTCCGGCCAGCGCCGGCAAGGTTGACCAGGCGGTCAGCGCAATCACCAGGGTTGCGATATGGGTCGCGATATGGGTCGCGATATGGGTCGCGATATGGGTCGTCTTCATCACGCCATGCCTCCGTTCCTCTTGCCAGCGCGGCGCTTCACGCCCCAGGCCGCGGCTGCCGCAAGCAGCGCCGCAAGCAGGACCAGCCACGGCCAGCGCGCCTGCCACCACGCCAGGCCGTGGTCGTGTCCGTCCGCGGCAACGTTCAGGGTGCCCTCGATCAGGTCCGACTCATTGCCGGTGACGAGCGTAAACACCAGCGCATGCTGGCCGGGCTGGCGCAGCGCCAGCAGCAGCTTCTCGTCGGTAAAGGCATAGTCGCCGGCATCGGCATGCAGCTTGCCCTGGGCCTTGATGCCGTTGAACTCGACCTCGAGCGTGCCGTCGAGCACCGGCTCGTTGGTGACGTAGCGGTCGACCATGACCGAGAGTTCGTCCGTGGAGAGGGTGCCCACCAGTTCGAATGCTTCCGTATGGGCTTCGATGGTCGGCTGGGCGTGTGCCGCCGCGCCGGTGCCGGCGGGCGCGTCCAGGTGCTCGCCATTGGGGCCGTGCGCGCCGGGGCCGGCATGCGCCGCCGGCGCCGCGAGCGCGAGCGACAGGAACAGGGAAAGAAACAACTGGCGGATCATGGCAGGACTCCGAGCGCCTGGTTCAGGGTGGCAATGGCGATGCCGTGCCGGGCACGCTGGCGCACGAGGTCGGCCTCGGCTTCCAGCGCCTGGTTTTGTGCGCGCAGCACTTCCGGCAGGCCGATCTCGCCGGCATCGAAGGTCTTGCGCAGCAGCGCTGACCGTTCGGACAGCGTGGCGCTGCGCTCTTGCGTCAGGCTGAGCTGCTGCCCGGCCAGCCGCAGCGCGGCCTGCGCCGCGTCGATCTCGGCGCGCACCATGCGTTCGGTGCGCGCAAGTTCGGCCCGGGCTGTCATCAGCTCGGTCTGCGCGGCGGCTTCGCGCGGCAGGTTGCGCGCATCCGTGGCGAACGGGATCCTGACGAACAGGCCGACGGTCTGGTCGCCGGGCATGCCGCCGCCGGCCCGGTCGTTGCGGTACATCACGCCGACTTCCGGCGGGTCGCGGCGCGATTTGCGCAGGTAGCCCAGCTGGCGTTCGCTGCGCAGCACGGCCTGTTGCACCGCTTCCAGGCGTGGATGGCTCGCGGCCAGGCCGCCCGGGTCTCCCGGCGGCGCCGCCGCTTCGTCGTACCGCGACGGCAGCGCGGCAACGCCGGTGGCTTGCAGCAGCCGCGCGCTGGCCTCGACCACGCGCGCCTCGCTGTCGGCGAGCAGCCCCTGTGCCGCCAGGTGGTCCTGCTGCGCCAGCAGCAGGTCGGTGCGCGCCAGGTCGCCCGCATTGACGCGCCGGCGCACATCGTCGCGCAGCGACGCGGCGATCCCTGCGCGTCGACGCATCACCTCGCGCTCGCCTTCCGCGGCGGCCAGTTGCCAGACGCGCTCGCGGACTTCCGCGGCAAGATTCAGCCGCGCCAGCGCGACGCCGGCCTCGGCCTCGGCCGCCTGGGCGTCGGCCAGCTCGCCGCGTGCCGCGCGCTGGCCTGGCAGCCACACCGGCACGCCCAGCTGGACCTCGCTCTCGCGCACGCCGCGCTGCTCCGTCCAGCGGTCGTCACGGTGCAGCAGGCCGAGCGTGGGCGGCCCCGCGATCAGCGAATCAGCCTGGACCCGGCTGGCCGCCGCCTCCAGGCGCCGCCCCTCGGTGGCCTGGAAGGCGACGGAGCGCTCCCAGGCGGCATCGAACAGCGCGCGCAGGTCGGCCGGCGCGGGCTGGCCATGGGCCGCCGGCATCAGCAACGCCGACGCCACCACGGAGATGAAGAATTTATGCATGGAATCCCCAACGCAGATTGCGACAAGCAGGCAATGCGGCGGGGCGCGGCGCAAGGCATTGCGCCACGGCAGGCAATCAGCAGATCAGTGCCCCGCCGTCAGGCGGGCGCGTGAGGGGGGCGTAACGGGGGACTGGAGCCCGGGTCGGGGATGCGACTGCCGAGGAACGACGGCTCGCGCTGCGTCTGCAGCGTCAGCGGCGGCACCATGCCGGCTGGCAATGGCGCCTGGAAGTGGGTGCCGTAGTCGAAGTCGAGCTGGTGCGACGCGGAAGCCGCGGAATCGTCGAAGGCGATTTCGCCATCCTCATCATGGTGATGCGGAACGTGCTCGGCGTGCGCGGCCATGTGGTCCGGCGGGAAGCCGGCCGCGTGCGCGAGCTGCCGCTGCGCTGCGGCCAACGCCTGCAGCGGCAGGATCAGCATCAGGAGCAAGGCAATCATGCGCGACATAGGGCGGGATTCTACCCGAGCTGCCGGCAACCGAGTGAGACCGGGGCGCCGAATGCCGTAAGCGTCGCCCGAAACGGATTGCCGGCATGAGCAAGGTAGGCCGGGACGCCGTTCGCACCGGACAGGCGCGAAGGCAAGCCGGCCGGCCCTGATGCACTGCCGCTCAGAACGAGCGCGGCAGGCCCAGCACGTGTTCGGCGACGAAGGAGTAGATCAGGTTGGTCGAGATCGGCGCCACCTGGTACAGGCGCGTCTCGCGGAACTTGCGCTCGACATCGTATTCGCAGGCAAAGCCGAAGCCGCCGTGGAACTGCAGGCAGGCGTTGCCGGCCTCCCAACTGGCCTTGGCGGCCAGGTACTTGGCCATGTTGGCCTGGGCGCCCATGGACTCGTGCTTGTCGAACAGCTCGCACGCTTTCCAGCGCATCAGGTTGGCCGCCTCGAGTTCGATGAACGACTCGGCGATCGGGAACTGCACGCCCTGGTTCTGGCCGATGGGGCGGCCGAAGACTTCGCGCTCCTTCACGTACTTCGTCACCCGATCCATGAACCAGTAGCCGTCGCCGATGCACTCGGCGGCGATCAGCGTGCGCTCGGCATTCAGGCCATCGAGGATGTACTTGAAGCCCTTGCCCTCCTCGCCGATCAGGTTTTCCTCGGGAATCTCCAGGTCCTCGAAGAACAGTTCGTTGGTCTCGTGGTTGACCATGTTGGGGATGGGGCGCACCGTCAGGCCCTTCTTCTGCGCCTCGTGCAGGTCCACCATGAAGATCGACATGCCCTCGCTCTTCTTCCTGACCTCGGCCAGCGGCGTGGTGCGCGCCAGCAGGATCATGAAATCGCTGTGCTGCACGCGGCTGATCCATACCTTCTGGCCGTTGACGACGTAGCGGCCGTCCTTCTTCACCGCCGAAGTCTTGATCTTGGTGGTGTCGGTGCCGGTGGTGGGCTCGGTCACGCCCATCGACTGCAGGCGCCATTCGCCGGAGGCGATCTTGGGCAGGTACTTTTCCTTCTGCGCGGTTGAGCCGTGCCGCAGCAGCGTGCCCATGTTGTACATCTGGCCATGGCAGGCACCGGAATTGCCGCCGCAACGGTTGATCTCTTCCATGATGACCGAGGCTTCGGTCAGGCCCAGGCCGGAGCCGCCGTATTCCTGCGGAATCAGCGCTGCCAGCCAGCCCGCCGCGGTCAGCGCATTGACGAAGGCCTCGGGATAGGCGCGCTGTTCATCGACCTTGCGGAAATACTCGTCGGGAAACTCGGCGCACAGCGCACGGATGGCATCGCGGATTTCGTGGAAATTATTCGATAGGGTCTGTTCGATCATGGCGCTGCCTTGCGGTGGGTCTGTGTCTGTGGCGGTCGGGTACGTGGCGATCTATGCGCCGGCGTGGCGGATGGCCGACGCCGCGTGATAGCCGCCATGGTCGCGGCGTTCGGCCGGCGGGACAATCAGCCTTTCCGAAAGCGCTCCTTCCACGCGGCTTAAGTCCCGGGGCAGCCAGCGCCCGGCCGGCATTTTCGCCATCGCCGAAGCCGGCCATTGGCATTGTCGAATAGCGCAAACGCGACATTGGCGACATGCTTCGGGCTATCCCGGCGCGGGCCGGCTGACTTCCGGCCGTGTGCCGACCCAACGTATTCCCCGTGGACATGCACGACCTGGCTTCCCGACTGCAAACCCTGATCCGCCCCGGCGACCACCTCTGGTGGGGACAAGCCACCGCCGAGCCGCTGACGCTGACGCGCGCGCTGGTGGCGCATCGCCATGCCATCGCGCGCGGCGGGCGCTTCAGCGTCTTCGTCGGCATCGGCCAGTCGGACACGCTGCAGCCGGAGCAAGCCGATGTCATCGATTTCTTCGGCTATGCCGCCAGCGGGCCGCACCGCCGGCTGGCCAGCGCGGGCGTGCTCGACATCGTGCCGAGCCATTATTCGCACCTGCCGGGGCTGATCCGGCACGGCACGCTGCGCGCGGATGTGGTGCTGGCGCAGGTCTCGCCCGCCGACGAACAGGGGCGTCACAGCCTGGGCCTGGTGCACGAGTACCTTCCCGCCGCGCTCGACCGCGCCCGCGTGATCATTGCCGAAGTGAACCCGGAGGTGCCGTGGACCCACGGCAGCCGTTATCTTACCGCTGACCAGATCGACCTGCAGGTCGAGGCGCTGTACCCGCCCATCAGCCTGGAGCGCAGCGCTGCCGGCCCCGCCGAACAGGCCATTGCCGGCCATATCGCCGGCTGGGTGGAGGATGGCGCGACCCTGCAGATGGGCATCGGCAACCTTCCTGAAGCAGTGGTTGCCGCGCTGCATGACCGCCGCGACCTGGGGCTGCACAGCGGCGCGGTCGGCGACGGCATTGCCGCGCTGGCCGAGGCCGGCGTGCTGACCAACGCACGCAAGCGCATCGATACGGGCATCGGCATTGGCGGCATCCTGATGGGCAGCGAGCGGTTGCGGCGCTGGGCCCATCGCAATCCGCAGCTGCAGCTGCGCGAAACCGCCTACACCCACCATCCCGAAGTGCTCGCCAGCGTGGACAAGCTGACCGCGATCAATTCGGCGATCGAGGTCGACCTGACCGGACAGGTCAATGCGGAAGTTGCCGCCGGCGTCTATGTCGGCGCCGTCGGCGGCGCGGTGGATTTCCTGCGCGGCGCCGCGCGCAGCCGCGGCGGCCTGCCGATCGTGGCGCTGCCGGCCACCGCCAAAGGTGCGAGCCGTATCGTCGCGCAATTGTCCGGCCCGGTCAGCACGCCGCGTGCCGACGCCGGCCTGATCGTCACCGAGCATGGCGTGGCCGACCTGCGCGGCCAGCCCCTGTCGCAGCGCGTGCGCCGCATGCTGGACATCGCTGCCCCCGAACACCGCGCCGACCTGGAGCGCCAGGCCCATGCGCTGCTGCGCCAGTGCGGCGCGGCCTTCGTCGCCCTTCCGGGGACGACGCACACCGACTAATTTGATGATTCACCCGATACCGAATACCAAGGAGACTTCCATGCGCAGAGCTGCAATCGTCACCCCCCTTCGCACCCCCGTCGGCACCTTTGGCGGCAGCCTGCGCCCGGTGCCGGTCGAGGAACTGGCCGCGACCGCCGTGCGCGCGGTGGTGGAACGCAGCGGCATCGACCCGGCGCGCATCGACGACGTCGTCTTTGCCCAGTCGTATGCCAACAGCGAAGTGCCGTGCGTGGGCCGCTGGGCCGCGCTGCAGGCCGGCCTGCCGGTTGAGGTGCCGGGCATGCAGCTGGATCGCCGCTGCGGCGGCGGCCTGCAGGCCATCGTTACCGCGGCGATGATGGTGCAGAGCGGCGCGGCCGACGTGGTGATCGCCGGCGGCGTCGAAAGCATGAGCAATATCGAGTACTACACCACCGATATGCGCTGGGGCGCGCGCTCCGGCAACGTGCGCTTCTTCGACCGGCTCGACCGTGGCCGCGAGCGCTCGCAGCCGGTGGAGCGCTTCGGCAAGATCTCGGGCATGATCGAAACCGCCGAGAACCTCGCGCGCGACTACGGCATCAGCCGCGAAGCCGCCGATGCCTTCGCCGTGCGCAGCCACCAGCGCGCCGCGGCCGCCTGGGATGCCGGGCGCTTCGACGCCGAGATCGTCCCGGTGCAGGTGCCGCAGCGCAAGGGCGAGCCGGTCGCATTTACGCGCGATGAGGGCTTCCGCCCGCAGACCACGGCCGAAAGCCTGGCCAAGCTGCGCGTGCTGATGCCGAACGGCACGGTCACCGCGGGCAACGCAAGCCAGCAGAACGATGCGTCGGCCGCCTGCCTGATCGTCGCCGAGGACAAGCTCGCCGAACTCGGCCTGACCCCGATGGCCTCGCTGGTGGGCTGGGCGGCTGCCGGCTGCGAGCCGTCGCACATGGGCATCGGCCCGGTGCCGGCGGTGAAGAAGCTGCTGGCGCGCCTGAACCTGACGCTGGACCAGATGGACCTGGTCGAGCTGAACGAGGCCTTTGCCTGCCAGGTGCTGGCCGTGCTCAAGGGCTGGGACTGGCAGGACCAGGACGCGATCGAGCAGAAGCTCAACGTCAACGGTTCGGGCATCTCGCTGGGCCATCCGATCGGCGCCACCGGCGTGCGCATCCTGGCCACGCTGCTGCACGAACTGCAGCGCCGCGGCGGCCGCTACGGCCTGGAAACCATGTGCATCGGCGGCGGCCAGGGCATTGCCGCGGTCTTTGAACGCTATTGATGCCGCAGCGGCGGCGTGGGGCCCTGTGCTTGCCGCACGCCCGCCGCATGCTTTGCCCCGCACCAGGACGCCTGAATCATGCCACCGGACCGAGCCCCCCTCACCCGCATCAGCGACATCCCGCGCCACTGGGCCGCGCACACGCCCGGCCATGTCGCCGTGTTCGAGGAAGACCGAAGCACCACCTATGCGCAGCTGTGGGCAGGCATCGGCGACGCGCAGCGCTACCTGCAGTCGCAGGGTGTCGGCACCGGCGACCGGGTGCTGGTGGTGGCCGAGAACTGCCTGGCGGTGGTCACGCTGGTGTTCGCACTGGCGGAGCTGGGCGCATGGCCGGTGGTCGTCAACGCGCGCCTGTCCGAGCGCGAGATCGAGGTGATCCGCGCCCACTGCCACCCGCGGCTGATGCTGTTCACCCACGCGGCCTCGCCGGATGCGCTGCGTCACGGCGTGCGCTATCGCGCCCGCGAAATTGCCCCGGCCGGCCTGGGCCCGCTGATGGCCGGCGCCGTCGACGAGACCGCCACGCGCGAACCCGAAGCGCTGGCGCGCGAGGTGGCCGCGCTGATCTACACCTCGGGCACCACCGGACAGCCCAAAGGGGTGATGGTCACGCACCGCGGCCTGCTGCACTTTGCCGACGTAACCGTGGCCTCGCGCCGCATGCAGCCGGACGACTGCGCCTACGCGGTGATGCCGATGTCGCATGTGTTCGGGCTGGGCACGTTGCTGGTATCGACCTTGCACGCCGGCGCCAGCCTGTACCTGTGCGCGCGCTTCAACGCCGCGGACCTGGCCGCGGCGATCCGCGATGGCGCGATCACGCTGCTGCAGGGCGTGCCGGCCATGTTCAGCCGCATCCTGGCCCACGTGCGGGCCACCGGTGTGCCATTGCAGCCCTCGCCGCGACTGCGCTATCTCTACACCGGCGGCGGCCCGCTCGACCCTACCCTCAAGCGCGATGTCGAGGCGGCATTCGGCCAGCCGCTGCACCACGGCTACGGCATGACGGAGTACGCGGGATCGATGTTCGTGACGCGCCTGGACCGGCCGCGCACCGATTGCGCCGCGGGCGAGATCGTCGCGGGGGCGGACCTGCTGGTGGTCGGCGCTGACGGCAAGCCGGTGCCGCCGGGGCAGCCCGGCGAACTGTGGATCCGCGGGCCGGGCGTGATGCGCGGCTACTACCGCGCGCCCGAACTGACCGCCGCAGCGCTGCGCCCCGGCGGCTGGCTCAACACCGGCGATATCGGCCGCCTGGATGCCGACGGTGCCTTGTTTATCGTCGGACGCACCAAGGACCTGATCATCCGTTCGGGCTTCACCGTCTACCCGATCGAAGTCGAATCGGTGCTCAACACGCATCCGTCGGTGCGGGTGTCGGCCGTGATCGGCCAGCCCGCCGCGGACGGCAACGAGGAAGTGGTCGCCTTCGTCGAGATCCGCGAGGGCGAGCGCTTCGACGCGCCGGCGTTGCATGACTACCTGGTCGGGCGCCTGTCGCCCTACAAGCGCCCCGAGCGCATCGTGCGCGTGGCGGCGATGCCGACCACTGCCAGCGGCAAGCTGCTCAAGCACCAGTTGCGGCAGACGCTCGCGGGCCAGGCGTAGCACGCAGGCGTGCCGCGGTGCTGCTTCAGTCCTGGCGTCCCTGCCCGTCTTCCACCAGCAGGTCCACCAGCTTGCGCGCGAACAGCGGCAAGGCGTCGAGGTCGGCCACGCAGATCTGCAGCTGGCGCTCGGCCCACTCGTCGTCGAGCTGGACGATGCGCAGCGCCATGGCCCTGGCATGGCGGCGCGCGGTGGTCTCGGGCAGCACGGCCAGGCCGACATTGGCCTCGACCATGCGGCACGCGGTCTCGAAATTGCTGACCTGCACGCGCCAGCGCAGGTTGCGCTGCAGGTCCGCCGCGGCCCGCTTCAGAAAGTTGTGGATGGCGCTGTCCTCGGGCAGGCCGATGAAGTCGTAGTCGAGCGTATCGAGGAAATCCAAGCGGCCGCGCTCGGCCAGCGGATGGCTCAGCGCGGTGGCCAGCACCAGCCGGTCGCGCCGGTATGGCATGACTTCCAGCCCATCGGTACGCACATTGCCGGCGATGATGCCGATATCGACGATGCCCTCTTGCACCGCCCGCACGATGTCCGGGCTGAGCCGTTCGTGCATGTCGATGGTCACGTCCGGATGGCTGACCAGGTAGCTGCGCAGCACGGCCGGCAGGAACTCGCTCATGGCGGTGGTATTGGCGAACACGCGCACATGGCCTTTGACGCCCGCCGCGTATTCCTGCAGGTCGCCGCTGAGCTGCTCCAGCTGGCGCAGCACGCGGCGCGCATGGGCCAGCAAGGTCTCGCCCGCACCGGTCACCTTCACGCCCTGGCTGCTGCGGCTCAGCAGCTTGACGCCGACGTGTTCCTCCAGGTTCTTGATGCGCGTGCTGGCCGCGGCCAGCGACAGGTGCGAGCGCTGCGCGCCGCCGGTCAGGCTCTGGGCCTCCGCGATATGCGTGAACAGTTTCAGGTCGACCAGATCAAAGCGCATGACATCCTTCCCGGGCGTAACGACGGATTATCGCGCAAACCGCGTCATGGAACACCCCTGAGCCGCGCCGCGATTCACGCGACCGAGCGCTGCCGCGGCATGGCGCGCCAGCCGGCCAGCCTTCGCGCCGCTTCCAGCGAGACGCCGAAGCGATCATAGAATGCGCTGTCCAGGTCACCGCCGGCCGGCCAGCCGACCCGGCGCCTGGCCTCGGCAAGGCCCGCTTCGCCCGCCATGACGTCGAACAGCAGCCGCATCAGCCGTTGCGTGCGGCACAGGTCGGTCAGCGCGGTCCCCTGCGCGAACAGCGCGCGGCGCAACTGCGCCGCCGACATGCCGAGCCGTTCCGCGATAAAGGCTGCGTTCCAGGCGTACTGCGGCTGCAGGAACACCCGCTTGGCAATGCGGTGATGCAGGCATTCGGAGGGTTGCGCCGGGGTCAGCCCCAGCAGCTCCAGCGTGCATGCGGCCGGCTGGGCACTGCTGCCATCCAGGCGCAGCGCAAACGCCTCGAACGGCTCGAGGGTGGCCTGCTGGCCGGCCAGCAGCACCCGTTCGTAGCCGCGCCGCCGGACCACCACCCTGCCGCGCTCGGCGCCGACCGACAGCGGAAAGGCCAGCAGCAACTGTTGCAGGCTGGCGTGCATGGAAGACTGCAGATGGACATGCATGGCGGAGCGCGAATGGCGGACAGGATCAAGCTGCATGATCGCCGCAATCCGGCGCGCGCGCCTCTGCCATTCCCGAACACTCCGTTCGCCGCCGCCGCATGCCGCGCCGTGTCAGGCGGCCGGAAACGCCTTCACCAGGTGCCGCAGCAAACCGTCCGCCACCGGCGACAAATGCCGGCCGGCGCGCGTCAGGATGTGGATGCGGCTGTTGTTCAGGATGGGATTGGCCAGCGGCAGCGATACCAGCTGCCGCAGTTGCGGCTCCTTCAGCGGCACCGAGCGCGCCGTCAGGATATAGCCCAGCCCCATCGCGGCGTATTCCCACAGCACCTTGAATGAGTTGGTGACCAGCATCGGCTTGAGCGTGATGTGCTCGTCCAGCTCCGCTGCCTGCACATGCTTGCGCACGCCGAACGAACCGGCCAGGAACGCGCCCTGGTGCTGCGCCAGGTCTGCCAGCGTCAGCGCGCGGCGGCGCCGCGCCAGCGGATGGTCCTTGTGCACGTGCGCGCGGATCGGCGACAGCCGCGAATAGTGCGAGTGCAGCCGCGCATCGTCGGGCGGCTGGAACACGAAGCCGATATGGGCCAGGTCTTCCAGCAGCAGCCGCACGGTCTCGTCCGTGCCCGCCACCTGGATGCTGCAGGTGACGTCGGGGTGCTTGCGCAGGAAGCCCTGCAGCACCGGTTCCAGCACCAGGTCGACAAAGCCTTCGCCGAAGGACAGTTCGACATGGCCGCGCTGGGCGTTCTTCAGGTTGTTCACCTCGGCCAGGAAGGTGTCGTTCAGGTCCTGCTGGCGCCGCGCGAACAGCGCCAGCAGCCGTCCCGCGTCGGTGGCGACCACGCCGCGCCCGCGCCGCTCCAGCAGCGCCAGGCCGGTGTCCTGCTCCAGCTTGGCCACGGCGCGGCTGACCACCGAGGGGTCCAGCTCCAGCACTTCGGCGGCGCCGCGCACCGAGCCGGTCTCGATGATCTGCAGCAGGCACAGCGCCCGCTTGCGGTCCAGCACGTCTTCCATGTCTCGGCCTCCTCCGGCGCCGGCGCAACGTTGTCGTTCCTGGCCGCGCCGCGCGATTTCTTATCGTTGCATTTTATACAACGATTTGTCGCTACCGTTGTCATGGTTTCGGCGGGCCCCTGCGGTGAGAATGCGATGAACCACCACCATCCCGATGTCCCATGACCCTCGCCCTGCCCGCCGACCTGCAGTCATCGATCGAGACCCTCGCGCCGGAATTCGTTGCCATCCGGCGCAGGATCCACGCGCATCCCGAACTGGCCTTCGAAGAGCGCCAGACCAGCAACCTCGTCGCCGAACAGCTGGCGGCATGGGGCTACACGGTGCATCGCGGCCTGGGCACCACCGGCGTGGTGGGCACGCTGCGCAAGGGCCACGGCAGCAAGGCGCTGGGGATCCGCGCCGACATGGACGCGCTGCCGATCCAGGAACGGACCGGACTGGACTATGCCAGCACCATCGCGGGCAAGATGCATGCGTGCGGCCATGACGGCCACACCGCGATCCTGCTGTGCGCCGCGCGCTACCTGGCCGAGTGCGCCGACTTCAACGGCACGCTGAACCTGATCTTCCAGCCGGCCGAAGAAAACGAAGGCGGCGCGCTGCGCATGCTGGAGGACGGGCTATTCGAGCGCTTCCCGTGCGACGAGGTCTACGCGCTGCACAACTCGCCGGGGATGCCGGTGGGACAGATCGGCGTGATCGCCGGCCCCGCCATGGCCTCGTTCGACCGCGCCACGGTCACGCTGCGCGGGCGCGGTGCCCACGGCGCCATGCCGCACCATGGCATCGACGTGATGCAGGGCGCGGCCAGCATGGTGCTGGGGCTGCAATCCATCGTCAGCCGCGAGATCGACGCGCTCAAGTCGGCGGTCATCACGGTGGGCGCGCTGCAGGCCGGCAGCACCTACAACGTGGTCCCCGACACCGCCACCATCAAGATCGGCGTGCGCACGCTGGACCCGCGCGTGCGCACGCTGGTCGAAGAGCGCATCCAGGCCTTCGTCACGGCGCAGGCGCAGAGCTTCCGCCTGCAGGCCGAGGTGGTCTACGAGCGCAAGTATCCGGTGCTGGTCAACCACGCCGCGCAGACCGAATTCGCGCGCCAGGCGGCGATCCGGCTGGTGGGCGCGGACAACGTGGTGGAGCGCCCGCCGGTGATGGGCAGCGAAGACTTCGCCTACATGCTCGAGCATCGCCCCGGCGCCTATATCCGGCTGGGCAACGGCCTGGGCGAAGACGGCGGCTGCATGGTGCACAACCCGCTGTACGACTTCAACGACAGGGCCCTGCCGGTCGGCGCCGCATTCTGGGCGCACCTGGCGCAAAGCTATCTGGCCTGAACAAGAATCTGAGGAGACAACCCCCATGGCTACCCTGAACCGCCGCCGCTTCCTGCAACACGCCGGCCTTGCTGCCGGAGCTTCCGTACTGTCCGGCCTGCCGGCGTTTGCGGCCGATGCCTTTCCCGCCAAGGCCCTCTCGCTGGTGGTGCCCTACCCCGCCGGCGGCGCCAGCGATGCGTCGGCGCGCATCTTCGGCGAATCGATCAGCAAGAGCGTGCGCCAGCAGGTGGTGGTGGAGAACTACGGCGGCGGCACCGGACTGATCGGCGCCAACAAGGTGCTGGCCGCGCCGGCCGACGGCTACACCTTCTTCCATGGCTCGATCAACGAGGTGTTCCTGGCGCCGCTGCTGAACCCCGCGGCGCGTTACAAGCCGCAGGACTTCGTGCTGGCCGCGCCGATCAGCGACGCCAATATCGTGCTGATGGTGCGCAACGGCATCGCCGTGGACAGCCTGGACAAGTTCATCGAGTTCGCGCGGCAGGGCAAGGGCAAGTCGCTGACCTACGCCAGCGTCGGCATCGACTCGATCTATCACCTGATGGGCGATGCGCTGGCCGCGCGGCTGGGCGTGCCGTTCCTGCACGTGCCCTACAAGGGCGGCGCGCCGGCGCTGCAGGGCCTTGCCGGCGGCGAAGTCGACTTTGCCATCCTGCCCTACCAGTCCAGCTTCGACAGCATGCAGCAGCAGGGCCGGCTGAAGATACTGACCAGCTTCTCGCGCGCCTTGCCACCGGCGCTCAAGTCGGTCCCGCTGATTTCGCAGAGCAAGCTGGTGCCGGATTTCGAATACACCATCGGCGGCGGCTATTTCGTCAGGCAAGGCACGCCGGCGGACCGCGTGGCGGTGCTGCGCAAGGCCATCGGCGAAGCGCTGGCCAAGCCGGAGATCCGCGTCAAGCTTGAAGCCGAGGGCCGCACCGTGCTGCAGCCAATCGACAGCCAGGAGCAGGCGAACCGGATGTTCGAACAGTACCTGGCCCGCGTCAACAAGCTGATCCAGGGCGTCGGCCGCAAGACCAACGCGGCCTGAGGCGCGGCGAGTTGCGGCGGCAAGGCATCAAGGCGTGCCGTCCGAGGCATCGATCCGGTAGACCCGCCCGCTGTTTGCGGACGTGCCCGGATCGGCCATCACATAGAGCGCCTGCGCGCCATCCACGCCGAACGAGAACACGCTGCCCGGCACCGTGACATTCCAGTCGACCGGTTCGGTCGCGGCGCCATCGCGGTACACGAAGCTCTGCAGCTTGCCGGTGCACAGATCGGAATAGAAGTAGCGCCCCCGCAGCGCCGGGCTGGCGCTGCCGCGGTACACGTAGCCGCCGACGATGGCACAGCCGCCGTCGTCGTGGCCGTACTCGAACACGGGCATGGTCAGTCCGCTCTTGTCGCAAGTGGCGGCGCCCACGCACACGCTGCCTTCAGTCCGGTTCCAGCCGTAGTTCAGGCCCGCGCTGGTGGACGGCGCGACGTCGACTTCCTCGAGGAGGTTCTGGCCGACATCGGCGATATACAGCGACCCGGCGTCGAACGAGAACCGCCACGGGTTGCGCAGCCCGAGCGCCCAGATCTCGCCGCGGCTGCCGGACTGGCCCAGCAGCGGGTTGCCGGCAGGCACGCCGTAGCCCGCCGCGCCGCTGACATCGATGCGCAGCATCTTGCCGAGCAGCGTCGCCGCGTTCTGCGCGTTGCCCGCCGGATCGCCGCCACCGCCGCCGTCGCCCGTGCCGATATAGAGCATGCGGTCGGGGCCGAACGCGAGCTGGCCGCCGTTATGGTTGGAGAAGGTGCCGTGCGGGATCGCCAGCAGCACCGTGCCGGCGGCGTCGGCAAGGTCCGGGTTGGCGGCCGAGACATGGTAGCGGGCGATGGTGATGGCGCCAGCGGTGTCGGTGTAATAGACGTAGAAGCGGCCGTTGGCCGCATAGTCAGGATCGAACGCCATCGACAGCAGCCCGCGCTCGCCATCGGTAGTGGTCAGCGCGGCAATATCGAGAAACGGCGTGGCCAGCAGCGCGCCGTCGCGCACGACACGGATACGGCCGGCGCGTTCCACCACGAACAGGCGCAAATCGCCGGCGGGCGCGGTCAGGAAGATCGGCGCCGAGTACTCGCCGGGCACCTGCGCCAGCGACAACTGCATCGATTCCGGCGCACCGTAGGCCACGCTGGCGGTCACACCCGTGCCAGCGGCCACTGCGACCACCTGCGACGGCAGCTGCGGCTTGCGCAGCGCACTGCCCGTCAGCACGCTGTCTGCGGTGACGGTGTAACTGCCGGGCGCGAGGTTGGACAGCGTGGTCGACTGGGCCACGGCTTGGCGGAACTGGCCCGGCCCCACTACCGTGATGGCCGCGGGGGTCCCGGACGGCAGGCCCGAGATGGCCAGCGTCAGCGAGCCGTTGCCGCCGGCGCCGCCACCACCGCCACCACCGCCACCTCCCCCACCTGTACCGCCTGTACCGCCAGCGTCGCCCGCACCGGCGCTGTCGCCCCCGCCACCACCTCCGCAGGCTGCAAGGCCCAGGCAGCAGGCGATGGCGAATCGGCGAAGCGCGTGGCGTAGTGCGTCGGGCATGGCGTGGCTCCTGTGACGGCCGGGGCACCGCCTGCATGCAGCAGCCGCTGCGCGGCCGCGCACTTGCGCCGGCGTGTCCGGCGGCAGGGGCGCCTTGCCCTTGTAAAGTATGTCATGCGCGCGGCATCGGCCAACCACTGCAGATGCGCTTGAACGCGCGCATTCCGTACAGGCGTAGCTTCCCGCACCAGCGCCGCTATCATCGGTGTGAATCTTTGCCTACAGTAAATGCGGCGGCGGTTGGCGAGTGCCGGCGGCGCCGCCTTCGCCGTCTGGTCGCGCCCCCGGAATACTGCCCGCCCGGGCGCCGCAGGCCCGATGCTGTCGCCCCCGGCACGGGTGCGAGGGCTTCGTCGCAGACCTTCGCCATGGGCAGTTGCTGCCGGGTGCAAGCCAGTGCTGACTACTTCCCTAGACCCCCACGCGGCCGAAGCACGGCCGCGACTGCTCGATACCGTCGACCGCGTATGCGAGACGTGCTTCGGCCTGTTCATGGCGCTGACCTTCGTGGGCGCGGTGTCGGCCGTCGGCGCGCCGGCGGATGCCCCGCGCACGATGTTCTTCACGGCGCTGGGCTGCAACCTGGCCTGGGGGCTGGCCGACGCCGTGATGTACCTGGTGCGCACGCTGACCGAGCGCGGACGCAGGCTGTCCCTGGTCAAGGCGGTTCGCAATGCCGGCGACCCGGGCGACGCCATCGCGCGCCTGCGTGATGCGCTTTCGCCGGCCTTGCGCACGCTGGTCGACGATGCCGAGCTGGAAGCACTGCGAGGCCGCCTCGCCCGCACCGCCGACCTGCCCGCGCGCCCGGCGCTGAGCGCGCAGGATTTGCTGGCAGCGGTCGGGATCTTCCTGCTGGTGGTGCTGGCGACGTTCCCGGTGGCGCTGCCGTTTATCGTGTTCACTGACGTCTCCACGGCGCTGCTGGTATCGCGCGTGCTGACCATCCTGATGCTGTTCGGCGCCGGCATCGCACTTGGGCGGCATGCCGGCTTCGGCGGATGGATCGCCGGTGCGGCGATGACGCTGGTCGGGGTTGCACTGACCATGGCCATCATCGCTCTCGGAGGCTGACCATGCAGGCCGGAGGCAGGGCTGCACGTCCGGCGGCACGGCCGCCCACGCGGGCCGCGCAACTGGCTCCGCGACTGGCCGCACGCGGTCTGGTGCTGGCCGCGGCCATCGCGCCGCTGCCCTTGCATGCCGCCGAAGACAGCGGCACGCCCGCGAGCGCGGAGGCGCCGGCGTGGAGCGGCGGGATCTCGGCTTACCTCAACCTGCCGCGCGGCAGCGAAGCCTATGTCACGGGCATCGCCATCGCCAAGCGCGGCGTCTTGCACCTGGAGGCACGCAGCAACTACGAAGGCATGGATGCGTACTCGTTCTTCGTCGGCTACAACCTTGGCTGGGGCGATGCGTTGCGGCTGGATTTCACGCCGATCCTCGGCGTGGTCACCGGCAGCACGCACAGCGTCGTGGGCGGGTTCGAGGCCACCCTGACCGGCCGCTATGCCGATGCCTATATCGAGTTCGAATACGTGCCGGACGCCGAACCGTCCGGGTACGCCTACGCATGGAGCGAGCTAGCCTGGCGCCCCCGGGACTGGCTGCGGCTTGGCCTGGCAGCCCAGCGCACGCGTGTGCCCGACAATGGCCGCAATCTGCAGCGCGGCGTGTTTGCGCAAGTGAAAGGCAAGCATGTCTCCGGTGCGGTCTACTGGTTCAACCCGGCCGCGCACGACCAGATCGCCGTGGTCTCGGTCGCGCTGAGCTTCTGACGCGGCCCGGGGCGATGCGCGAAACCGGGGACGGTTTTTCCGGGGTGCGGGAATGGACCTGAAGCGCAACACCCAGCTTCACCAACCCGCCGCGCTCGAGGCCCTGCTGGCCGAGGTCCGCGCCTGCCGCGCCTGCGCGCAGCACTTGCCGCTCGGCCCGCGCCCGGTGGTGCGCGCCGGCGCCGGCGCGCGCATCCTGATCGTCGGCCAGGCGCCGGGAACGCGCGTGCACGAGACCGGCATTCCATGGAACGACGCCAGCGGCGAGCGGCTGCGGCAGTGGCTCGGGGTCGACGACGCCACCTTCTGCGACGCCTCGCAATTCGCCATCATCCCGATGGGCTTGTGCTATCCGGGCCGTGGCAAGGGCGGCGACAACCCGCCGCGCCCCGAATGCGCGCCCTTGTGGATGGACCGCCTGCTGGCACAATTGCCGTCTATCGCCCTGACCCTGCTGGTCGGCCAGTACGCGCAACGGCATTTCCTCGGGGCGCGCCGCAAGCCCACGCTGACCGAAACCGTCCGGGCATGGCAGGACTACGCGCCGGCCTTCATACCGCTGCCGCACCCGTCGCCGCGCAACCAGCCGTGGTTCAAGCAGCATCCGTGGTTCGAGGCGGAGGTGCTGCCGATGCTGCGGGAGCGCGTCAGGCTGCTGCTGCGGCCTGGCGATATGCCGCCAGGCTAGGCAGCACGCGATACCTGCCGCGCCGTAGCCTGTCGAGGCGCCTCATTCGCTGGCCGTAAAGCCCGAGGCCGCGACCACCGGCTCCCACTGCGCGCGCTGCGCCTGGATGAGCTTGCGCAAGGCATCTCCCGGCTTGCCGTTCATTTCCATGCCCAGCGCCGCCATCTTGTCGCGCACCGCGGGGTCCTTGACGGCGTCGAGCAGCGCCTTCTCAATCCTCGCCACCGCAGCCGGCGGCGTCCCCGCTGGCACAAAGGCCGAGTACCAGCCGGATGCCGTCTCGAACCCCGGCGCGCCCGCCTCCGCCAGCGTTGGCACGTCAGGCAGCAGTGACGACCGGCGCGTCCCGGTGACGCCGAGGAAACGTATCCTGCCAGCCCGGTACAGTTCCATCTGCCCGCCCACCGCATCGATCCCCAGCGGCAGCGTGCCGCCGATCTCATCGGCCAGCATCATGACGGCGCCGCGATAGGCAGTGGGCAGCAATGGCACGCCAATCGATTTGCCGAGCGACAGCACCCCGAAATGAATACTGCCGCCGAGGGTGACCAGACCAACGCCGCCCTTGTCCGGGTGGCGCTTCACCCATGCCAGGTATTCCGGCATGGTCCGATAGGGCTGGTTGATGCTGGCAGATGCCACCAGCGGCACGTCGGCCAGGTAGGCGACTGGAACCAGGTCCTTGTCGGGGTCATAGGCCAGGCGCTTGTAGGTCAGCGGAAAGATGGTGAATGGCGGCGCGGGGGAAATCAGCACCGTCTTGCCGTCCGGTGGCGCGCGTTTGACGTTTTCCAGTGCCAGCCGCGCCGATGCGCCGGGGCGGTTCTCCACCAGCACAGGCGTGTCGAGCGAAACACGCAATTTTTCAGCAAGCGTTCGCGCGAAAATGTCGAGCGCGCCACCGGCCGCAAAGCCGACGACGATGCGCACGGGCGCTTCGCCGCTGGCGGCGCGGGCCATGGCGGGAGCGGCACTGATGCCCAGGGCCAGGGCCAATGCCAGCGCGGGGGCCAGCCGTTGCAGGGAATTCAGAAATAGCATGCGGGTCACTCCGATTGACGGGCGGCGGCTGCGGTCAGGCAGCATCCAGCTCAGTGTGCGCTTCCAGCGGATAGATGGGGCGGCGCAGGTTGCGGAACGGAAACTGGCTGTAGTCGGAGCTGCAGACGCCGGGGCCGGCCACCAGCACGATCTCGCTGGCGATCGGCTCGAACCCGGCGCGGAAATGCTGGCGCGACTTGATCAGGATGTACTTGCGGCGCGACAGGTCGATGCCCGCGTGCGTGAACACGCCGGTATCGAACGGCTCCTGCGGCTTTTCGCAGATCACCACCAACGTGCCCGCGACATCCAGCACCACGGTGCGGCCCAGGCTCAGCTTCATGCCCGTGAACATCGGGCCGGTGACCTGATAGTTGCCGTCGGTAATGCACTGCACCCGGCCGGTCAGCCGCAGCGGGCGGCCCTTCAGGTCCAGCGCCGGCATGTCGGTCTTGCCGCCCACATCGAGCGTGACGGACTGCCCTACGCCGGCGGCAATCAATTCCACCACGGCGCCCGGATCCCAGAACGGCCCGGCGACCACGCCTTCGAGCCCCTGGCGCAGGACTTCGCCCAACACCGTCATTTCGTCTGTTGGCCCGCCTGCACCACAGTTGTCGCCATGATCCACCAGCACCACCGGACCTTGCGCGAGCGTCTTGGCGCGCGCGATGGATGCTGCCATCGGCTCGATCGGGAAGACGAAATCAGCCCGGCGTTCCCACGCCATGCCGCAGAGCTCATCGAGCAAGCGCCGGCCCGCTTCGATTCTGGTGGTCTCAGCCACGATCACCACTGCCAGGCCCGTATGCGGGATATCGGCAAGCGGAAAGCCACCGAACACTGACGCGTTGAGCACCTCGCCATCGCGCTCGGCCGTGATCGCACGCTCCATGATGTCCTTCATGGGTTGCGCGCGCGGGGTCTGGCGCAGCATGTGAGTCAGCATCGGCAGCGTGCGCCACAGCAACACCGGGCGGGCTTCCCCTTGCAGCGCCGCCATCAGGGTACGGGCGGCGCGCACGCCGGTCTCGTACACATCCACGTGGGGATAGGTGCAATAGCCGGCGATCACGGTCGCATTGTCGACCAGTGCAGCGCTGAAGTTGGCGTGGAAATCGAGCGCAACCGCGATCGGCGTCTCCGGTGCGACGGCACGGATGCGGGCCAGCAACTCGCCTTCCGCATCCGGATAACCCTCGGCCACCATGGCGCCGTGCAAGTCCAGCATCACGGCATCGCAGCCGGCGCGTACCGCCTCCACGATGGTGGCCGCCATCGACTCAAAGGCTTCGGCAGTGACCATGCCGCTGGGCACTGCGTTCGCCATCAACGGCATCACGAACTCGTCGCCCTGGCGCCGGGCGATATCGATGAATGCGGCCGCGGCGCTGTTGGTGCCCTGGCAGGCCCGCACCGCGTCGTCACCGTAAAGCGGGCCGTCAGTGCTGCCGCGGTTGAACGCGCTCAGTGGCGTGGTGATCGGCGAAAAGGTATTGGTTTCATGCCGCATCAGGGCAATGACAAAGCGCATGGACTGGCTCCGACAACGTCAAGGGTTCAGTTGGATTCGAGATCGACCGCGCGCGCAATGGCGCCATAGCGGATCGATTCGGTCTGCAGGAAGCGGCGGGCCTGCTCGGGGGTGGACAGGACCGGCTCGTAGGCAAGCGTCTTCAGGCGTGCGGCGAAGTCCGCTTCATGCACGCTGGCCTTCACTTCCTGGTAGAGCCGGTCGATGACCGGGGCCGGCGTACCCGCCTTGACCATCAGCGCCAGGTTGCCGCGCACCTGCAGTGCGTCGGCACCACCCGGCCTCTGCGTTTCGAGGGCAGGAAACTGCGCAACCGGTTCCACCTGCAGCACGGCCAGCGGCTTGGCCTTGCCATCCTGGACGTAGTTGACCGAAGAGCCGATCACATCGACATGGGCATAGGTCTGGCCACCAATCAGATCCGCCATGGCCGGCGGCGAGCCGCGGTACGGAACGATAGTGAAGTCCAGGCCATTGCGGCGCTTCCAGTCGGCCAGGCCGAGGTGAGCGGCCCCGGCCACAACGTTGATGCTGATCGACACCTTGCCGGGATTGCGCTGGATATGCGCTTTCAGTTCACTCAGCGTCATCTGCTTGCGGTCGGCGCGCGTGATGATCCAGTGCGGTACGGTGCTGACGATGGTCACCGGCGTCAGGTCGGTATCGGGCCGATAGCGCAGGCCCTTGATCGTGTACGGATTGATACTGAGCGTGCCGTCGCTAGCCAGCAGCAGCGTGTTGCCGTCGGCCTTTTCCTTGAGCACTGACGACACGCCCGGCACGGTCGCGCCGCCGGCGATGTTCTCCACCACCACCGGCTGCCCCAGCCGCTGCTCCAGCTTGCGCGCGAGCGTCCGGCCGATGATGTCGTAGGAACCGCCGGCCGGGAACGGCACGACCAGGCGCAGCGGCCGGTCAGGCCACGCGGTCGCGGCACTTGCGCAAGTGGCCGCCAGCAAGGCTGCGCCGGCAAGCATGCAGCGCATGGTCGAGCGCAATCGGCATACTGCTTCCATTGGTCTCCTCCTGAGGTCTGATTGCCTCGTGATGGCTTGGAATGAATCAGGTGATGCGCCGACTATATGGGATTGGTCTCGATACCAAAAGCGAATTAAACTCGCTGTTTATTGAGCAAATGGTTAATCCACAAAAGAAGCCAGTCAGCCCTGCACTCGCCTGCCATGCCTGCCGAAACCTTCATCCATACCCTGCTTGGCCGCCTCAAGCTGCGGCATCTGCGCATCATGCTGGCGCTGAGCGAGATGCAGACCGCCGCCGCCGTCGCCGTGCGCTTCCATGTCAGCCCCGCGGCAGTGTCCAAGACACTCGCCGAGATCGAAGACATCGTGGGCATGCCGCTATTCGAGCGCAGCCGCCGCGGCCTGCGGCTGACCGATCCCGGCAGGGAAATGGCGGCGCATGCTGCGGTCTTGCTAGCGCAGCTGGAACGGCTCGCCGAATCGCTGGAGGCGGTACGCGCCGGCAGCCAGGGGGCGTTGCGCATTGCGTTCCGGACGATGTCGGTGCAGCCCTTCCTGGCACGGGCGATGAGCGACTTCTACCGGGATCATCCGCGCGTGGAGATCAGCGTGATCGAAGGCGGCATCGGCGAACTGGCGGATCAGCTTGTGGATGGCTCGCTGGATCTGCTGTTCGCCTATGACGATCCGCGCCTGTCGCTACCGGCGCTGCGCGCGGCGCCGGTGGTCCCGGCACAGAAGGTGGTGATCGTCGCCAGCCACGACCATCCGCTGCTCGCCCGCCGCAAGCTGACGGCGCGTGAATTGTCCGGGCAGCAATGGTGTATTCCGGTGGCCGGCTCGCGCATGCTTCACTTGCTGCACTCGGCGTTCCAGGCGCTGGACGCGCCAGCACCCACGCTTGGTATCCGCACCAGCGATGTCGCCGCCACCGCCAGCCTGTTGCAGGCCGGTCATTTCCTGGCGGTGTTCCCGGAGCGCATCGCCGCGCAGCTCACCCTGGCCAAGGTGGGAAGAGTGCTTCGCTTCGAACTCGGCAGCCGCGTCGAGCCGGTGGTCGCGGTGTGGAACGACGAACTCACGCCGCGCACGCCGGCTCGCCTGTTTCGCGAGCTAGTCATGCACCGGGCCGGCGGATCCTTCATGGCCCAGCCGGTACCGTTGCTGGCCGCGCGCGCGGTGGCGGCAGCTGGCGTTAGCAAGCGCTGAGCGGGAAGCTTGCGGCCAGGCTCAGTGCGTGCACAACACCGCCGCCATCTCCTTCGCCGCACCCTGCAGCGTCGGCACCGCCTGCAGCAACGCTTCGAGCGAGGCCCGCGCGGTCGGCGCATGACAGGCAATCGCCGCGACCACCCGGCCAGGCCCGGCGCTGTCCGGTTCGCGCACCGGCACCGCCACCGCGCACATGCCGCGCACGAATTCCTCGTGATCGACGCCGATGCCGCGCGCAGCCAGCCGGTCCAGCTCGGCATTGAGTGCCGGCAGGTCGGACAGCGTGCGCGGCGTGTGCGCGGCGAGGTCCAGGCGCCGCAGTGTCTGCTGGCGTTCCAGCCGGTTCATCGCTGACAGGAACAGCTTGCCGCTGGCGGTGCAATGCAGCGGCACATGGATGCCGGGCGACAACTGCAGGCGCAGCGGCTCGTGCGTTTCCACGCGCTCGACGTAAAGCACGCGGTCGCCGTCGAGCGCGGTCAGGTTGCAGGTCTCGCCCAGCCGCGCCACCAGCCGGGCCAGGATGCCGCGGCATTCGCGCAGCAGCGGCGGGCTGCGCAACGTCTGCAGCGACAACGCCGCCGCGGCCGGACCGGGCACATAGCCGCGCTCGGCCGGCATCCGCACCACGAAGCCGCTGCGCTCCATCGCCGCCAGCAGGCGCATTAGCGTCGCCTTCGGCACATGCAGCCGCTGCGACAGCTGCGACAGCGTCTGGGGCTGCTGCGCCCGCGCCAGGCTGGACAGCACCGCCAGCACGCGCAGGCTGCGGGCGTCCTCCTCCGGCACCGCGTCCTCTGCTGCAGTGCGATTCTGAAACGGCATTGTCATGTTCTGTTTCACAACCGGCGTCTCCTCGCGATTGGGCTTTCCATTCCGGCCTTGAAAAATAAAATCCGGAACAGAACGTTTCAGATTATAAATCCAGGCCGCGGGCTACGTGCCCAGGCCAGAAACAGGAGACAGCGACGATGTCGCAAACCGTTGACTACATCGTGGTGGGCGCGGGCTCGGCCGGGTGCGTGCTGGCCAACCGGCTCAGCGAAGACGGCCGCTATTCGGTCTGCCTGCTCGAGGCGGGCCCGCCCGACCGCTACCCGTGGATCCATATCCCGATCGGCTACGGCAAGACCATGTTCCACAAGCAGGTGAACTGGGGCTTCTATACCGATCCCGATCCCAACATGCTGAACCGCCGCATCTACTGGCCGCGCGGGCGCACGCTGGGCGGCAGCAGCGCCATCAACGGCCTGATCTACGTGCGCGGCCAGCGCGAGGACTACGACCACTGGGCCGCGCTGGGCAATCCGGGCTGGGGCTGGGACGACTGCCTGCCCTACTTCCGCAAGCTCGAGAACAACGACCTCGGCGCCGGGCCGACGCGTGGCACCGGGGGCCCGCTCAATGCCACCTCGATCGACCGGCGCCATCCGCTGGTCGATGCCTTCGTCGCCGCCGGGCAGGCGCTGGGCCTGCCGCGCCAGACCGACTTCAACAGCGGCGACCAGGAAGGCGTGGGCTATTACCAGCTCACCACGCGCAACGGCTGGCGCTGCTCCACCGCGGTGGCCTACCTGCGCCCGGCGCGCGGGCGCGCCAACCTGCGCGTCGAGACCGATGCGCACACCACCGGCATCCTGTTTGAAGGCAAGCGCGCCGTGGGCGTGCGCTACACCCAGCATGGCCAGCCCTATATCCTGCGGGCGCGGCGCGAGGTGATCCTGTGCGCCGGGGCGCTGCAGTCGCCGCAGCTGCTGCAGCTGTCCGGCATCGGCCCGGCGCCGCTGCTGCAGGAGCTGGGCGTGCCGGTGGTGCATGCGCTGCCGGGCGTCGGCGAAAACCTGCAGGACCACCTGCAGATCCGGCTGATCTACGAGGTGGCCAAACCCATCACCACCAACGACCAGCTGCGCACGCTGGCCGGCAAGGCGCGCATGGGCCTGGAATGGCTGCTGCTGCGCAAGGGCCCGCTGGCGATCGGCATCAACCAGGGCGCGATGTTCTGCCGCGCCCTGCCGCAGGAAAGCGCGACGCCGGACACGCAGTTCCATTTCTCCACACTGTCGGCCGACATGGCCGGCGGCACGGTGCATCCGTTCTCGGGCTGCACTTATTCCGTGTGCCAGCTGCGGCCCGCGTCGCGCGGCACCGTGAGGATCCGTTCGACCGACCCGTTCGAGCCGCCGTCGATGCAGCCCAACTACCTGTCGGCCGAACTGGACCGGCGCTGCACCATCGCGGCGGTGCGCTACGCGCGGCGCGTGGCGCAGACCGAACCGATGCGCGGCCTGATGCGGCGCGAGTTCCGGCCAGGCGACGATGTGCGCAGCGACGACGAGATCC
The DNA here is from genome assembly GCF_035818815.1 of Cupriavidus sp. SS-3. Taxonomy (NCBI): domain Bacteria; kingdom Pseudomonadati; phylum Pseudomonadota; class Betaproteobacteria; order Burkholderiales; family Burkholderiaceae; genus Cupriavidus; species Cupriavidus sp. SS-3. Next base: position 182,480 of record NZ_JAYLVT010000007.1, on the reverse strand, counting down.
TGCACTTCTGCCGCGAGTACGGCGCCACCATCTTCCATCCGTCGGGCACCGCAAAAATGGGGCCGGCCGCCGACCCGCTGGCGGTGGTCGACGCGCGCCTGCGCGTGCACGGCATTGGCGGGCTGCGCGTGGTGGACTGCTCGGTGATGCCCACGCTGGTCTCGGGCAACACCAACGTGCCGGTGGTGATGATGGCCGAGCGCGCGGCAGACCTGATCCGCGAAGACGCGCGGCGCGAGATCCACCACGCCGACGTGGTCGCGCCGATGGCCGCCGCGGCCTGAAGCGGCAAACCGGCGGGCCGGGCATCCATAACCACCAGGCCAGCCCTGCAGCGCATCGGCGTCCATAACCATCCTTCCAGAGGACGCCGCCCACCACCAGAGGAGACAAGCATGACTAGCCCCAACGAACAGGCGATCCGCAAGGTCGCGCTGGCGTCCGTGATCGGCGCCACCATCGAGTGGTATGACTTCTTTTTGTACGGCGTGGTCGCCGGCCTGGTCTTCAACAAGCTGTACTTTCCCGGCGACGACCCGCTGGTGGCCACCATGCTGGCCTACACCACCTTCGCGGTGGGCTTTGTCACGCGCCCGCTCGGCGGCGTGATTTTCGGGCACTTCGGCGACAAGGTCGGGCGCAAGAGCATGCTGGTGATGACGCTGATGATCATGGGCGTTTCCACCTTCCTGATCGGGCTGGTGCCGACCTATGACAGCATCGGCATCCTGGCGCCGGTGCTGTTGCTGCTGCTGCGCGTGCTGCAGGGCATCGGCCTGGGCGGCGAATGGGGCGGCGCGGTGCTGATGGCGTACGAGTACGCGCCGCCGCACCGCAAGGGCTTCTACGCGTCGCTGCCGCAGATCGGGCTGGCGATCGGGCTGTGCCTGGCCTCGGGCGTGGTGGCGCTGCTGTCGCTGACGCTGTCGGATGCGCAGTTCCTGGCCTGGGGCTGGCGTGTCGCGTTCCTGATCTCGGCGGCGATGGTGTTCGTCGGCATGTACATACGGCTCAACGTCAAGGAAACGCCGGAATTCGCCGTGATCAAGCAGCGCAATGCCGAAACGCAGATTCCATTTGTCGACATGATGCGGCGCTACCCCGGCAATATCGTCAAGGGCATGGGCGCGCGCTATATCGACGGCGTCTTCTTCAACATCTTCGGCGTGTTCTCCATCACCTACCTGACCCAGACCGTCAATATCAGCCGCACGCAGGCGCTGGTCGGGGTGATGGCGGCGGCGATCGCGATGTGCTTCTTCATCCCGTTCTTCGGCCACCTGTCCGACCGCATCGGCCGCACGCGGGTGTATTTCTGGGGTGCGCTGATCACCGCGCTGTCGGCCTTCCCGGCGTTCTGGCTGATGCTGAACAGCGGCGGCAACACCATGCTGCTGTGGCTGGCGATCGTGGTGCCGTTCGGCATCCTCTACGCCGCGGTGTACGGGCCGGAGGCGGCGCTGTTCTGCGAGCTGTTCGATGCAAGGGTGCGCTACACCGGGATCTCGTTCGTCTACCAGTTCTCGGGCATCTTCGCTTCCGGCATCACGCCCATCATCGCCACGGCGCTGCTCAAGTCGGGCGGCGGCCAGCCCTGGCAGATCTGCGCCTACGTGGCGTTCGCGGGACTGGTGTCGGCGCTGTCGGTGGCGCTGATCGGGCGGGGCGCGGGCGCCGGGGCGCCGCGCGAAAACGGCGTGCCGCTGCGCGGCCCCGCGCGCTGAGCGCAAGGGTCGCGGCCGCCGTTGCGGCAGGCCGGCAATGTCTTAGAATGGCACCACGCTAATGACAGGGACATTGCATGCAACCTTCGGACGGCACCGGCACCGGAACCGGCACCACCGCCGCCCCGCTTCTGCCCAAGGTGGTGCGCCAGCGGCTGCACGACACCGTGGTCGACCACCTGCGCAACTTCATCGTCGAAGGGGTGCTGGCGCCCGGCATGAAGCTGAACGAGCGCGAACTGTGCGAAACGCTGGGGATCTCGCGCACGCCGCTGCGCGAGGCGCTCAAGGTGCTAGCCGCCGAGGGGCTGATCGAGATCTCGCCCAACCGCGGCGCCAGCGTCTCGCGCATGAGCGAAGCCGAGGCGTGGGAGGCGTTCGAGCTGATGAGCGGGCTGGAAGCCTTTGCCGGCGAGCTGGCGTGCGAGCGCATCACCGCGCCGGAACTGGCCGAGATCAAGGCGCTGCATTACGCCATGCTGGCCTGCCATGCCCGCAACGACCTTCCTGGCTACTACAGCCGCAACCAGGAAATCCACGACCGCATCGCCGCGGCGGCGCGCAACCAGACCCTGCTGCAGACCTACCTGACGCTGAACCGGCGGCTCAAGGCGATGCGCTTCCGCTCCAACCACCAGACCGACAAGTGGGACCGCGCGGTGCACGACCACGAGGAAATGATCCGCGCGCTGGAAGCCCGCGACGGCAAGCGCCTGGCGTCCATCCTGCGCCAGCACCTGCTGGAGAAGCGCGCGGCGGTGATGCAGATCCACCCGGATCCGGCCAGCGCGCCTGCCGTCCCCAACGCCTAGCGCGGCGCGCCGTCAGCGCCGCGTCGCCAGGATGCGGTAGCCGCGGCTGCAATGCTCCTGCGCCGCGGCGCGGGCTTCATCCGGATCGTCGAACAGGCCGGCCTGGGCAATTCCCGGCACTAGCACGGCCTCGCCGGATTCAGCGCCGAGGAAGCGCCCGTCGCGCGACTGGACGATATACAGCACGTCCGCCTCAACCTCTCCCACCGGCTGGCGCCAGCCGGCAGACTGGCCCAGGCGCCTTTGTCCGGGCACGCTGCCGGCGCCGGCCTGCTGCTGCCCGTCGTCCGTGCCGCCTGCGCGGCGCGCCACTTGCAGGTTGTTGCGCACCTCACTGACGCCCAGCACGTCTTCCGCCAGCTCTTCAATGCGGTACTTGATGCCGCGGTCGGCCACGGTGCCGGTCAGCGTGACGATGCCCGAGCCGACGTCGACGGTCACGTCAGAGACGTCGTCGTCGGCATGCGCCAGCCTTTCGCACAGGTCGTCGCGGATGCGCGTGTCGGTGCGCTGGTAATTCTTGGGCAGCCGGCGCGACGCGGTCCGCGCCGGGATGCCGGGACGGTACTGGTCTTCCGGACCCTCGCCGCCTTCCGTGCCATAGCGCGCCTGTCCGTAGCCAAAGCCCGCGCCGCCCGGATTGCCGCTGCGCCAGTGGTGTGCCTGGCGGGTATCGCCGGGCTCGGCATAGCCCCGGTTGCGCCACGTTTCCCTGATTTCCGAGGGGGGATAGTCTTTCATGGATTGCCTCCGATCTGGACGCGTGTTCGTGCGCCGTGTCTGCTATCGGTAGCATCATCCATGCCTCGCGACCGCCCACCGCAGCGCGCAGCGGCTCGCGCGCGCCGGACGGCCCCGCCGGCGTGTACCGCGCAAGCACGGCAACGATCGAAGTTTTTACACGGTGGCGCCGGGCGCGGGCCGGTCGAGGTAGCCCCCGACGATACGCACCAGCAGCGGCAGCTTGCCGGTGAAGAAGTGATCCGCGCCCGGCACCACCACCACCGGCAACGCCTGCGGCCTGGCCCAGTCGAACAGCGCGGCCAGTGCCGCGCGCTCGTCGCGCTCGCCATGGACCACCAGGCAATCGGCCGGCACCGCCGGCGTGTCATAGCTGCGATGGCCTTTCACCACGCCGTAGGGGGTGCCTGTCAGCACCAGGTGGCGGATCGGCACGGACTGCGCCGCCAGGGCCGCCGCAACATGGGTCATGACGAAGGCACCGAAGGAAAACCCGGCCAGCGCCAGCGGCAAGCCGGGATGCGCGTCGCGCAGGTGGGCCACCACCGCCAGCATGTCCTGCGCCTCGCCGCGGCCCTGGTCATGGGCGCCGCCGGAACCCTCCACGCCGCGAAAATTCGGCCGCACGGTCAGGTAGCCGCGCGCCACCAGCGCCTTGGCCAGCTGGTGCGGCACCTTGTGCGTGGCCGCGCCGCCCAGCAACGGATGCGGATGGCACACCACGGCAATGCCGAGCGGATCGCCTTGCGGTCGGTCGACCAGCATTTCAATCGGCCCGACGTCGCCGTCGAGCCTGGTCTTTTCGGTGCCTGACGCAACCGCCATGCGTTCTCCAGAAGATGTTGAGTGACTGAGTGCGGGCCGCGCATGGCCCGAAGCCCGTGATGTTACTGCGATGACGGCGAGCATGCCGATGGCGGTCGCGCGGCGGCGCGCATATGGATGCGTATCAATTTGTCACAGTGTGCCCGATCCGCCGCAGCATGCGGCGGTGTGGCGGATGCGCTTTTCTATAATTTCGCGAATCGCGGCGGGGCCGGTTGCATCCGGCCCAGCCCTCCGCGGCCAGCTGCCGGTGCCCTCGTTTGGGCGCATGGGGCCTGGCCGAACCCTGCGCCGAGAGGATCGCCAGCGAGCGGCGTCCCCTCGCCTGTTCATTGCCGGTGTCCCGGCCGTTCCCGCATCGATCGCCGCGCCGCATCCTGCCTGATGCCGGCGCGACAGGCGATCCCTTAGGTCGATGCCGGACTGCCGCAAGCCGTCACCTGCCGACGAGATTCCGCCATGAGCAACGTTTCACGGCTCGCACTGGGCCTTGCGCTCGCTGCGCTATGCCACCTGATGCCAGCCACCCTGCCCGCCGCGAGCGCGGCGCCGGCGTCCGAGGCCGCCTCCGCCACCGAGGCACAGCAGCCGCCCGCCCTCACCCACACCGAAGCCAGTACCGAACTCAAGCGCCTGCAGACCGAGCAGGACCGCATCAAGCAGCAGGCCTCCGATCCCGACGGCACCACCAAGCTGGATGAGCTTGACCATGACCTGCACAAGCTCGATGCCGATGTCGACAAGCTGTCCGCCGCGCTGGCGCCGCAGCGCGCCCAGCTGCAGGCGCAGCTCGACGTGCTGGGCCCGCCGCCGTCGGACGGCATCACCAAGGAAGCCCCGGCGGTGGTGCGGCAGCGCGCCGAACTGAACGCGCGGCGCCTGCAGCTCGATGCGCAGGTCAAGCAGGCGGCCGAGAGCAAGGAGAACATCGCCAACCTGAGCGGCCAGATTGCCCGGCTGCAGCGCAGCCAGCTGAAAGACCAGCTGGCGCTGCGCTCCGACAGCATCCTGAACCCGCAGTTCTGGAAGCCGATGGTCAGCCCCGCCGCCGAGGACCGCGCGCGCATGGCCGCGTTTATGGACCAGGTAGAGCCGATGGTGCAGCTGGCGTGGCAGCCGTCGCAGCGCGCCGCCACCATCGCCCTGCTACTGCTTGCGCTGGGCGTGTGGCTGCTGGGCAAGCGCCTGGCCGAACGCGCGCTGGCCTGGTTCTGCCTGAACAAGCTGCCGCCAACGCGGCTGCGGCGCAGCGCGCTGGCGCTGGCCACCACGCTCGCCACCGTGGCCACCACCGGCCTTGCGGTGCAGATCGTCTACAACGCCTTCACCCGCAACTATGAACTGCCGCCGGACCTGATGACGCTGTACGGCGGGCTGGTCAAGCTGACCCTGACCAGCGCCCTGATCGCGGGTCTCGGGCGCGCGCTGCTGTGCACGCGCCACCCGTCCTGGCGCCTGCCCGCGCTGGCCGATCCCGTGGCGCGGGCGATGAAGCCGTTCCCCGCGGCGCTGGCCGGGCTGTTGCTGCTGGCCGGCACGCTGGAACAGCTCAACCGCATTGCCGATACCAGCGTGCAGGTCACGCTGCTGGGGCGCGGGCTGGTCTCGCTGGTGGTCGTGCTGACCATCGGCGCGGCGCTGCTGCGCGCCAACCGCGTGCGCAACGAGCTGGCCGCCGCCGGCGAGCAGCCCGAGGCGCGCGCCACGCTGGCGGGCATGATCCACGCCGGCGTCACGCTGATCGTGATCGTGTCGATGGTGGCGCTGCTGGCGGGCTATATCAGCTTTGCGCGCTTCCTGACCTATGAGCTGGTCTGGTTCGACATCGTGCTGTGCAGCCTGTACCTGCTGACCCAGGTCACGCGCGACCTGTTCGAAAGCCTGTTCTCGACCCAGCACGCCAGCGGCCAGGTGATCAAGCAGCTGTTCGGCGTCGACGATGCGCGCCTGGAGCAGGCCGCCACCATCCTGTCCGGCATCGGCGCCAGCCTGTTGCTGCTGCTGGCGGTGGTGGCGCTGCTGACCGGCGGCTTCGGCACCACCCCCGCGGACCTGGTCAACAGCCTGGTCACCGTGCTGGGCGGAGAAAAGCTGCGCAGCCTGAACATCATGCCCGAGCGCATCCTGAATGCGCTGGTCGCGCTGGGCGTGGGCATCTGGCTGCTGCGCACGGTGCGGCGCTGGCTCGATGCGGAACTGCTGCCCAAGCTGTGCATGGAGCCCGGGCTGCGCGCGTCGCTGATCACGCTGTTCAGCAATGTCGGCTACGTGCTGCTGGTGCTGCTGACGCTGTCGCTGCTGGGCGTGCGCTGGGACAACCTGGCGTGGATCGTCAGCGCGCTGTCGGTCGGCATCGGCTTCGGCCTGCAGGAGATCGTGAAGAACTTCGTCTCGGGGCTGATCCTGCTGACCGAGCGCCCGGTCAAGGTGGGCGACATGGTCAGCATCGCCGGCGTCGAGGGCGACATCCGCCGCATCAACGTGCGCGCCACCGAGATCCAGCTCGGCGACCGCTCCACGGTGATCGTGCCCAACTCGCAGCTGATCTCGCAGAACCTGCGCAACGTCACCATGAGCAACAGCACCCAGGGGGTGGCCTCGCTGCAGCTCACCTTCCCGCTGAACACCGACCCCGAACAGCTGCGCGACCTGCTGCTCGACGTCTACCGCGAGAACGAGAGCATCCTCGACGTGCCCGCCCCGTCGGTCATGTTCAGCCAGCTCGCGCCCAACGGCATCACGCTGTCGGTGACCGGCTATGTCGGCAGCCCGCGCATCGCCGCGAACACGCGCAGCGACCTGCTGTTCGAGATCCTCAAGCGGCTGCGCGGCGCCGGCATCTCGCTGTCGGTGCCGCAGTCGCTGCGGCTGGAGAACATGCCGCCGTTCGGGCCGGAACCGGAGCGCGCGCTGGCGACCGGCTGATGGCCGGCGGCAGCGCCGGCCCGCCCCGCATCGGCGCAAGAACGCGGCCACCCTCGCGGTGGCGTTTTCCACCGCCAGCGCCGCCAGCCAGCGGCGAATCACCTGCTGGTCGTGCGTCGCCAGGCGCACACGGTACGGCGTTGCCGCGTTGGATATTCTCATAGAAAGATTGTTCGTTTTGCTATATTCTCATAAAGAGAATATCCAGACGACCCCTCTTGCGCCTGCCGCGCCCGACCGCCGATGGAACTGGCTGAACTCGAAATCTTCCGCGCGGTAGCCACCGAGCAGAGCATCACCCGCGCCGCGCGCCTGCTGGACCGGGTGCAGTCCAACGTCACCACGCGCGTCAAGCAACTGGAAGAGGCGCTTGGCGTGGCGCTGTTCCAGCGCGACAGCAAGCGCATGCTGCTGACGCCCGAGGGTCACCGGCTGCTCGCCTATGCCAACCAGATGCTGGCGCTGGCCGAAGAAGCGCGGCAGTCGGTGCGGGGCGCCGCGCCGTCGGGCCGCCTGCGCATCGGCACCATGGAAAGCGCCGCCGCCAACCGCCTGCCGATGCCGCTGGCGCGCTTCCACGCGGCCTGGCCGGGCGTGGAAATCGAGATCCGCACCGGCACCACGCGCGCGCTGGTCGATGCCGTGCTCGACCACCGGCTCGATTGCGCCGTGGTCGCGCATCCAGGCGAAGGGCCGGCGCGCGCGGCCGATCTGGATGAACTGGCCCCCGGCCTGGAAGGCACCTACCTGTTCACCGAACACCTGCAGCTGGTGCTGCCGGGCAGCCATCCCAAGGTGCGCGGCCCCGGCGACGTGGCATTGCGCCGCCTGGCCGCCTTCCCGAAGGGCTGCACCTACCGCCAGTGCGCAGAAGCCTGGCTGGCGCAGGGCAGCGACGACATGCGCCAGCGCCTGGCCATCACCGAGATGCCCTCTTACCACGCCATGCTGGCCTGCGTCAGCGCCGGCACGGCAATGGCGATCCTGCCCCGCTCGCTGCTGGCGCTGCACCGCGACGCGGTCGACGTGCAGACCGTGCCGGTACGCGCTGTGCACACCTATATCGTCAAGCGTGCCGGCTATGCCACGCACGCCTGCGACGCCTTCGTGCGCGAACTGCGCGACGGCTGACCCTGCCGTTCCCCGTCGCCGCACCATCGCCATCGAACCCTTACCAGGAGCGCAAATTGACCCAGACAACCCCAATCGCTGACCGGCTGCCGCTGTTGCGCCGGCTCGGCATACGCACCCCGATCATCCAGGCACCCATGGCCGGTGTCAGCACGCCCGCGCTCGCCGCGGCCGTCACCAATGCCGGCGGGCTCGGTTCGCTCGGCGTGGGCGCGATGGATGCCGAGGCCGCGCGCAAGGCCATCCGCGAGACCCGCGCGCTGACCAGCGGACCGTTCAACATCAATGTGTTCTGCCATGCGCCGGCCGTCGCCGATGCCGCGCGCGAGCAGGCCTGGCTGGCCTATCTTGCACCGCGCTTCGCCGAATTCGGCGCGACTCCGCCGGCGGCGCTGCGCGAGATCTATCGCAGCTACGTCACCGACGAAGCCATGCACGCGATGCTGCTGGAAGAACGCCCGGCCGTGGTCAGCTTCCATTTCGGGCTGCCCGATGCGGGCCGCATCCGCGCGCTGCGCGACGCCGGCATCGTGCTGCTGGCCAGCGCCACCTCGCTCGATGAGGCGCGCGCCATCGAGGCGGCCGGCCTCGACGCGATCGTCGCGCAGGGCATCGAGGCCGGCGGCCATCGCGGCGTGTTCGACCCGGCCGCCGTCGACGAAGGCCTGGGCACTTTCGCGCTGGTACGCGTGCTGGCGACGCAGACCCGCCTGCCGGTGATCGCCGCGGGCGGCATCATGGACGGTGCCGGCATTGCCGCGGCGCTGGCGCTCGGCGCGCAGGCCGCGCAGCTTGGCACCGCGTTTATCGCCTGCCCCGAGACCGTGGCCGACGGCCCTTACCGCGAGGCGCTGCTGCAGCCGCACAAGCGTCCGACCGTGCTGACGCGGGCCATTTCCGGCCGCCATGCCCGTGGCCTGGCCAACCGCTTCACCGAGCTGGGTGCGGCAGCCGGCGCGCCCGCCGCGCCCGACTACCCCACCGCCTACGATGCCGGCAAGGCCCTGCACGCCGCCGCCAAGGCGCAGAGCAGCGCCGACTTTGCCGCGCAGTGGGCCGGCCAGGCGGTGCCGCTGGCCCGGGCACTGCCGGCGGCGGAGCTGGTCTCGGCGCTGGCCGGGGAGCTTGCCGCCAGCGCGCGCGGGCTGGGGGCGCTGGCCGAAACGCTCGGATAGGCGCTTTCGGACACGGCCGTTTTACCGCGTCTTACACCGCATTAAAAAAGCCAGGTCCTAAAAGCCGCGGTTACAAAGCTAACAAGTCGACCCGGGGCCCGAAACACCTTGATCGCCGCTTTGCGTCCATCATTCAGGAACACAAGCTGTGCATGACAAGGAGTCCGAAATGCGCCCCTCCACCCGCATCGTCGCCGCGGCGGTCCTGGCCGCGACCCTGGTAGCCGCCGGTTCCGCCTCGGCGCGCGGCCGGCACCACCACCATGGCGGCTCCAATGCCGGCGCGGTGCTGGCGGTCGGCGCGCTGGCCGGCCTGGCCCTGGGCGCCATGCTGGCCTCGGGGCCGGTGGTGGCGGCACCGGTGGCGCCGCCACCCGTCACCTACGCCCCCGCGCCGGTCTCATACGCGGCGCCGGCGGTGCCGCCGGGCTATTGCTACCGCGACTACGACCGCGCCTACGTGCCGTGCGCCCCGCAGCCTTCGGGCTACTACCGCGAAGCGCCGTACTACGGCTACTGAGGCCTGCCGCCATGCCGGTCGACCGCGACTATTTCGCCGGCCTGTACGGCCGCAACCAGGACCCATGGGGCATCGGCACGCGCTGGTACGAAGCGCGCAAGCGCGCCCTGCTGCTGGCCACGCTGCCGCGCGAGCGCTTCGCCCGCGCCTTCGAGCCCGGCTGCGGCGGCGGCCACCTGAGCGTGGCGCTGGCGCCGCGCTGCGACGCGCTGATAGCGATGGAACTGGCCGAAAGCGCTGCCGAGCAGGCGCGGCAACGGCTGGCGCCGTTCCCGCAGGCACGCGTGCTGACCGGCGAATTGCCGCAGCAGTGGCCCGACGGCAGCTTTGACCTGATGGTGTTTTCCGAACTGGGTTACTACTTTCCCAAGCCGGACTGGCACGAAGTCGCGGCCATGGCCGCGCGCGCGCTGGCCGACGACGGCGTCATCGTCGCCTGCCATTTCCGGCATCCGTTCGCCGAGCAGCAGATCACCGCGCAGGCGGTGCATGACGCGATCGGCGCGCAGCGGGGGCTGTACCGGCATATCCGCCACGAGGAACCGGATTTCGTGCTGGAACTGTGGACGCGGCAGCTGGAGATGCGGCTGGCGTAGGTGCCTGTGTTGATCGGCAAAGAATAACGCCCCATGCAAGTTGCCACTTGCATGGGGCGTTGTCTTTAGACGAATCGGCCGGCCCAGTCCACCGGTTCATGAATTACCGCCGGGGTACTCCCTCTCCCGCAAGCGGGAGAGGGGAGCAAACCTGCAGGCCCGTCAAGGCAACCGACTAGCCTTACACCGGCACATCCCGCGTCGGATCCGGCTTGCGATCATCGAACCAGCGGTACAGCGTCGGCACCATCACCAGCGTCAGCAGCGTCGACGTGATCAGCCCGCCGATCACCACCACCGCCAGCGGGCGCTGCACTTCGGAGCCGGGGCCGGTCGAGAACAGGAACGGCACCAGGCCCAGCATGGCGATGGTCGCGGTCATCATCACCGGACGGAAACGCTGGGTCGCGCCCTGCACCACCGCCTCGTCGAGCGACAGGCCCGAATCGCGCAGCGTGCGGATGTACGACACCAGCACCACCCCGTTCAGCACCGCCATGCCCCACAGCGCGATAAAGCCCACCGACGCCGGCACCGACAGGTATTCGCCGGTGACGAACAGCCCGATGATGCCGCCGATCGATGCGAACGGCAGCACCGTGATGATCAGCGTGGCGAAGCGCAGCGAGTTGAACAGCAGGAACAGCAGGAAGAAGATCGCGGCGATGGTGACCGGCACGATGATCTTCAGGTGGCCCATGGCGCGTTCCATGTTCTGGAACTGGCCGCCCCACTCCAGGTAGTAGCCTTCCGGCAGCTTGACCTTGGCGTCGGCGGCCTGCTGCAGCTCGGCGACGAAGCCGCCGAGGTCGCGGTCCTTCACGTTGATCATCACCACGACGCGGCGCTTGGCCATTTCGCGGCTGATCTGCGCCGGGCCGTCATTGACTTCGATCCTGGCCACGCTCTGCAGCGGCACCTGCGTGCCGTCCGGCGTGTTCACCAGCAGCTGGCGGATCGACTGCACGTTGTTGCGGAACTCGTCCGGCAGGCGCACCGCCGCGGCAAAGCGGCGCTCGCCTTCGAAGATATCCGTGGCGCGCTTGCCGCCGATGGCGATCTCGATCACGTCGTGGATGTCGGAGACGTTCAGCCCGTAGCGCGCAATCGCCTGGCGGTCGATCTCGATCGACAGGTACTGCTGGCCCGACACGCGCTCGATGCGGATATCCTGCGAGCCCTGGATGCCGCCGGCGACGCGGGCGATCTCGCCCGCCAGCTCGCGCAGCTTGTCCAGGTCATCGCCGAACACCTTCACCGCCACGTCGGAGCGCACGCCGCTGACCATCTCGTCGACGCGGTCCGAGATCGGCTGCGCCATCACGATCTGCACGCCCGGAATGGCCTTGAGCTTTTCGCGGATGGCGTTGGCGATATCGTCCTGGGTCCAGCCGTCGGGCCACTCGTCGCGGTCCTTCAGGCTGGCGATCGGGGTCGATTCGTTCTGGCCCTGCGGGTCCGCCGGGCTTTCGCCGCGGCCCACGCCCGACACCACCGATTTCACGCCCGGCACGCCCAGCACCAGCTTGTTGGCTTCCTTCTCCAGCTTGATCGACTCTTCCAGCGAGATGTTGGGCACGCGGTCGATCGCGGGCACGATCGAGCCTTCCTTCATCTCGGGGATGAACGAGGTACCAAGCAGCGGCACGATCAGCAGCGTGGCGACAAAGGCGCCGACCGCGCTGAGCACGGTCTTGCGGCTGTTGCCCAGCGCCCAGTGCAGCAGGCGCAGGTAATGGCGCTTCATGAAGGCGATCAGGAAGGTGTCATGCTCGGCACCGCCCTTGAGCAGGTACGACGACAGCACCGGCGACAGCGTCAGCGACAGGAACAGCGAGATCGCCAGCGCGATCGAGATGGTGAACGCCAGCGGCGCGAACATCTTGCCTTCCATGCCCGACAGCGTCATCAGCGGCAGGAACACCAGGATGATGATGCCGACGCCGACGATCACCGGCGTGGCCACTTCCTGCACCGCCTTGACCAGGATCTCGGTCTTGGACAGCCCCGGCTCCTTGTGGCCGAGCCGCTCGAACGCGTTCTCGACCACCACCACCGAGCCGTCGACCATCAGGCCGATGGCGATCGCCAGCCCCCCGAGTGACATCAGGTTGGCCGACAGCCCTGCCTCGTTCATCACCATGAAGGTCAGCAAGGGCGTCAGCACCAGCGTGGCCAGCACGATCACCGACGAGCGCACGTCGCCCAGGAACAGGAACAGCACGATCACCACCAGCACCACGCCTTCGAGCAGCACCTTGGTCACGGTCCACAGCGCCGCGTCGACCAGCTCGCTGCGGTCGTAGTACGGCACGATCTGCAGCTTGCCCGGCAGCATGCCGCGCTCGTTGATCTCGGCCACGCGGGCCTTGACGCGGCTGACCACTTCCTTGGCATTGCCGCCGCGCATCATCATGACGATGCCGCCGACCGCCTCGGTCTGGCCATTCTTGACCAGCGCGCCCTGGCGCACCTCATGGCCGATGGTGACGTTGGCCACGTCGCGCAGGTAGACCGGCGTACCGTTGACTTCCTTCAGCACGATGCTGCCGAGGTCCTCGACACCCTTGGCCAGGCCGACGCCGCGGATCAGGTACTGCTCGGCGTAGTGCGGCAGCACGCCGCCGCCGGAGTTGGCGTTGTTGCGCGCCAGCGCCTCGTAGACCTGCTGGATCGACACGCCGTAGTGGCGCATGCGCTCCGGGTTGACCAGCGCCTGGTACTGGCGCACGTAGCCGCCCTGCGAGTTGATCTCGGCCACGCCGGGAATCGAGCGCAGCAGCGGGCGCACCACCCAGTCCTGGGCGATGCGGCGCTCGGCCAGCTCTTCCTGGGTCAGTTCGCGGTTGCCGTCGTCGGCGCGGTCCAGCGTGTACTGGTAGACCTCGCCCAGGCCGGTCGAGACCGGCCCCAGCACGGGCGTGACGCCCTCGGGCATGCGCCCGCCCACTTCGATCAGGCGCTCCATCACCAGCTGGCGCGCGAAGTACACGTCGGTGGCATCGGTGAACACCAGCGTGATCAGCGACAGGCCGGCCTTGTTCAGCGAGCGCATTTCTTCCAGCCCGGGCAGGCCGGTCATGGCCATTTCCACCGGCACGGTGACAAAGCGCTCCACTTCCTCGGGCGAGCGGCCCGCGGCTTCGGTGGCGATCTGCACCTGCACGTTGGTCACGTCCGGGAACGCATCCACCGACAGCTTGGTGGCAGCGCGCAGGCCGAAGAAGAACAGCACCACGGCAAGGACGCACACCACCAGCCGCTGCTTGATGGCGGCTTCGACTAGGGATTTCATCATGGCCGATTACCCTTGTTCGAGGCGCTTGCGCTCGTTGTCCAGGTGGAAGGCACCCTCGACCACGATGCGGTCGCCGGCCTTCACGCCGTTCTGGACCACGCGCATGCCGTCGCTTTCGGCGCCCAGCTTGACGCGGGTCAGGCGGTACTTGTTGCCCGGCATCTCGACATAGACCAGCTCGTCATTGCCGTCGCGCACCACCGCCGCCGCCGGCACCACCAGCTGGTCGACCGGCTTGCCGGCAATCAGCATGCTCGCCAGCATGGCAGGCTTGAGCCGGCCCTCGCGGTTCTCCAGCTCGGTGCGGACCAGCACCGTGCGCGACTGCGGGTTGACCGTGCGGCCCACGTAGATCAGCTTGCCGGTAATGGTCTGGCGCCCGGCGCCGTTGGCCAGCGACGGCACCTCGATCTCGACGCTCTGGCCTTCGGCCACCTGCGCGGCCTGCTGCTCGGGCACCTCGGCCACCACCCATACCCGCGACAGGTCCGCCACGGTATAGAGCGCGTCGGCGGGCTGCACCACCTGGCCCTGCGCCACGTTGCGCTCGACCACGGTGCCGCTGATGCTCGAATACACCGGCGAGTGCGAGTTGATGCTGCCGCTCTTGGCCAGTTGCGCGATCGAGCTCGCCGACATGCCCAGCACGCGCAGCTGGTCGCGGTAGGCACGCATCTCGGCCGAGGCGATCGCCAGTTCGCTCTCGCGGCGCTGCAGTTCGCCGCGGCCGATCACGTCGGCGGCGAACAGCTGGCGCGCGCGCTCGGCGTTGCGGCCTTGCAGCTCGGTCTGGGCCTCGCTCTTCAGGAACGCCATCTGCGCCGCGCCCAGCTCGCTGCTGTGCAGGCGCGCCAGCACCTGGCCGGCCTTCACTTCCTGGCCCAGCGTGGCATACAGGTCGGTGACGCGGCCGGTCACGCTGGCGCCGATGCGCGACACGCGCTGCTCGTCGAAATCGACGCGGCCGGCCACGCGCAGCATCTCGCTGAACGGGGACGTGGCCACCGGTGCCACCTTCAGGCCCTTCTGCAGGTTGCCCTCGGGCTGGATCACGCCGGGCGGCAGCTTGGGCGCTTCGGCCACCGGCTCAGGTTTGTCGGAACAGGCCGCCAGGCTGAACGTCAGGACGGCGGCGGCCGTCAGCGAAAGCAGGAAATTGGGACGCATGGTTATTTCTGTTCGATGTTGGACGTCGGCTGCAGGCCCGGCGCGGCGGTGGCGCCCGGGGCGGTCGACATAAGCTTTTCGATCTGGATCGCGGCCAGCTGCAGGTCGTACTGCGCGGCGATCAGCTCATTGCGCGCGCCCCGCAGCACGCGCTGGGCATCGAGGTAGTCCAGGATGCCGCGCTCGCCGAAGCGGTAGGCGGCCTCGGCCACGCCCAGCGCCGACTCGGCCTCGCGCACGATGCCGGACTCCAGCGCCGTCACCTGGGCCTGGTTGATCTCGTACTGGCGGTAGGCCGCTTCCAGTTCCTGCGTCAGCTCGAACTCGCGCATCTCCAGCGCGCTGCGCGCCTGGGTGGCCTGCGCCGTGGCTTCGCCCACCGGACCGCCGCGGCGGTCCCACAGCGGGATGGTCAGGATCAGGCCGATCTGCGAGACGTTGTTGTCAGGCTGGCGGTCGGTGCTGGCACGCAGTGCCACTTCCGGCCAGCGCAGCGACTTCTGGTAGTCCACGCCCAGCTGCGCGCGCTCCAGCTCCGTGCGGCGCTGGACCAGTTCGGCGTTGCCGGCGATCATGGTGTCGCGCAGCGCCTGCAGCGGCGGCACGTCGGGCGACTGGCCCAGCATGCCCGCCAGCGAATACTGGCCCGGCATGGCGCCGCCCACCTGCTGGCGCAGCGCGGCCTTGGCCTGGTTGACGCGCAGCTCGGCGGTCTGCTGGCTCTTCTGCGACGCCAGCAGTTCGGTCTCGGCCTTGATCAGCTCGTAGCGCGGGGCCTCGCCCACCTCCACGCGCAGGCGCGCGCGCGAATGGATCTGGCGCATCATCGCCAGGTCTTCCTCGGCCGCGTGCAACTCGCTCTCGCGGCGCAGCACGTCGTAGTAGGCGGTCTTCACGCGCGCGGCCAGGTCGGCCCGGAAGCCCTGCCGCACCGCCTGCGACGACTCCAGCCCGCGGGTCGCCATGGCCTCGCGCAGGCTGCGCTGGTGCGGATAATCGAACTTCTGCACCACCGCATAGCTGGGCGCATTGCCGCTGGCCACGCCCGGCTGCTTGCCGGACATGCGGCCATACATCACCTCGACCTGCGGATTCGGATAGGCGCGGGCGCTGCTGATGGCGGCGCTGGCCGCATCGACATTGGCTTCGGCGGCGGCCACGCCCTTGTTGGTGGACTGGGCCAGGTCGAGCAACTGGGGCAGCGAGTAGGCGGGTCCGGCGGCAGCGGCGCCGGCAGGAGCGGTCTTCGGTACGGCGGCGGCCGCCAGGATGGCGGCGCCCGGCAGCGGCGCGGCAGCCGGCTTGGACAGCGGTGCGCGGGCCGCGGGCGCGGCACCGGCCAGGTCTGTCGCCTTCGCGGAGGTCTCGCCTTGGGCTCCGGCCTGGGCCGGGGCCGCGGCAAGCGCCATCAGCGAAAGCGACGCGATCAGGGTCAGCTTGGTTGTTGTCATGAGTCGGGAATGCAAGCAGTACGTCTGCCTTTCGCCACGCTGCCGCCCGCCCCGGGTGACGCCATCACGGGGACGCGGTCACGGCAGGACGCACAACGGCGGCGGCATGCCCGCGCGGTCAGGCGGCAGGCAGGCTGGCGATATCAGGCAAAGGGGCGCGGCCCGCGGCCGGGCGGCTGCATGCGGCAGCACGCGCGATGCGGGCGCAGGAAAGCGGTCAGGCCAGGAATATGGGCGGCCGGAAAAAGGCCGAAGGCGGCGGATCGGCGCGGCCTGGCGGGCGCTGGGCCACGTCGCCGGTGGGCAGCAGCAGCTTCACCGGGGGTAATGCAAAGAGCGCGCTGGATTCCTCGATCTCGTCGAGCAGGTCGAGCGGATCGAGCAGGTCGGCCGACCAGATATTGCAGTACCCGGGGGGCGGGTCATCGCAGATATCGTCGTCGTGCAGCCCGTCGTCGCCGGGCACCACGATGCGGCCCAGATCGTCGACGGGCTGGGCCGCCGCCATGTCGATCAGGTCCACCCCCGCCTGCTGCGACCCTGGCAACGCCGCGCGCGCGTCCGCCGCTGCTCCAAAGGAGAGCAGCGACAGGCACATGGCAGTCAGCAGCAGGAACAACAGTCGCATTGGGTCGGGGGCATTGACGGCATCGCCGGGGACCAGGGTGTGTCACGGCCACCGGGATGCTGCAGGACAGCATTGTAACTGAACGATTACGATTGACAGGGAATCGTTACGTTCGTTCCCTTGCTGTAGAGAGATCGCGCGCCTTGCAGGCCTTTCAGACTTGTCCCCTACCCCGCTATTGCCCCGGCTCCGTAGGCTTCATGGACCCTTTGACCAGCGGCTAAAGAGTTTATCGTCTGCAACTTTGTAATACAGAAACGCGTGACAAATGAGCGTATAATTGCGTATTACCCATTGTCGGAGCCACTCATGCAAGGCACGACCCTGTCATTCCGCGCAGGCGAAGAACTGGCCGAGCAAACCCGCGCGCTGGCGACGGCGGCAGGCCAGAAGACGTCGGACTACATCCGCGACGCCGTCCGCGAGAAAAACGAGCGCGAGATGGGCAACCGTATCGCGATGCTGTCGCGCAAGTTAGGGGCGAAGCACCTGGCCGCCAACGAAGAGATGGACGGCACCGCCGGAGACGGCCTTGCTTGAGCTGAGGCGGGGACAGGTCTGGGAGGTCGATCTCAACCCCCAGACCCACCGGGAAGAGCCGGCCAAGCGCAACCGGCCAGCGCTGGTGCTGCAAACAGACCTGCTCAACGATGCCGGCCATCCGACCACCATCGTCGTGCCCGGGACATCACAGATCGAGCCCGAGGATTGCTTTCCCCTGCGGGTGGCGCTGGGGAAGTTGCCGGGGCTGGCCCATGAAACGGATCTTCTGATCGACCAGGTCCGCGCGATATCCAATCGCCGTTTCCTGGGCAGCCATCCGGTGGTGACATTGGCCCCCAACCACCTGCGCAAGGTGGAAGAGGCCATGCGCCTGCTGCTGCGGCTGTAGGCCGCAGCGACGCAGGACGGCTGCGTCGCTGCATGATATGCAGCGTCACTGCATATCATGCAGCCGCCCTACACCACCCTGAACCCATGCGTGCCGTCGCGCTCCAGCTGCGCGATCAGGCCGAACTCCCAGTCCAGGTAGCCCTGCATGGCCTCGCGCGGGTTGTCGGTGCCTTCATAGGGGCGGCGATAGCGGTCGGTTCGTTCCGAGGCCAGGTGCGTCTCGCCGCTCTCCAGCGGCAGCCCCGCGGCAATCCACGCCTGGGTGCCGCCTTCCAGCACGAACACCTCCGCATCGGTCAGGCGCCGCAGGTCGGCGGCGGCAAAGCGCGCCAGCAGGCTGCTGCCGCAGGTCAGCACGTAGCGCTGCGGGCGCGGGATGCGGGCCAGCGCGTCGGCCAGCTGGGCGCGAATGACAAAGTACGCCCCCGGGATATGGCGCCTGACGTAGTTGGCGCTGGTGGTGAAATCCAGCACGGCGGTGTTGCCGTCACCGGCATCCAGCCATGCGACCAGCTGCGCCGTGCCGATGCTGGCGACGGGCGCTGGCGTTGGCACCGGCGCGGCGACCGCTCCGGTTTCGCTGCGCGCCGACGCGGCCACCGGTTCCACCACCCAGACCTCCCAGCCCATCTGCGCCAGCCAGGATCCCGTCATGCCGGCGCGCACGTCGTCATCGTCCGCCAGCACGATGCGCGCGCCGCGCACCGGCGCGCTGTGGTCGGTTTCCTGCACCAGCTGCCCGCCCGGCGCGTTGACGAAACCCGGCAGGTGGCCGTCGGCGAATTCCTCCGGCGTACGCACATCGAAGCGGTACAACGTGCGCCCGGGCGCCTGCAGCGTGTCCAGCTGCGCCAGCGCGATGCGCCGCACGCCGGCCCGGTCGGCGATCTCGCGCGCGCCGCGGCGGGCGCTGTCGCGGTTGGCGTCGCCGACCGCGGCCGGGGCGCGGCGGCTGGCGCCATGCTCCAGCTGCTGGCCGGCCAGGGTCCAGCCGATGGTGCCGTTGCGCAGCGCCGCCACCGGGTTCGGGATCCCCGCGTTCACCAGTGATTGCGTGCCGATGATGCTGCGCGTGCGGCCCGCGCAGTTCACGATCACGCGCGTGCGCGGATCGGGCGCGAGCTCGCGCACGCGCAGCACCAGCTCGGCACCCGGCACGCTGGTGGCGGTGGGGATGCTCATGGTCTGGTACTCGTCGAAGCGGCGCGCATCGACGATCACCACATCGGCGCGGCTGTCGATCAATGCCTGCACTTCCTCGGCCGCCAGCGACGGCGTATGGCGGGCGGCTTCGACCACTTCGCCGAACGACTTGCTCGGCACATTGACGTCGCGAAACACCTCGCCGCCGCCCTCGATCCATGCGCGCAGCCCGCCCTCCAGCAGATGCACGCGGGTATAACCCAGGCCTTGCAGCACCGCCGCCGCGCGTGGCGCCAGGTCAGCGCCGGCATGGTCGCCGTAGACCACGATCTGCGTATCGCGGCGCGGGATGCGCGCCCACGCGTCCAGTTCCAGCCGCGACAGCGGGAAGTTGGCGGCCCACAGCGGGTGCTCCTGCGCGAAGGGATCTTCCTCGCGCACGTCGATCAGTGCGATTTCGTCGCGGTTGCGCAAGGCGTTGCGCACGGCTTCGGGAGAAACCGTCGGAAAGGCCGGCGTAGCGGAAACGTTGGTCATGACTGGGCAAAATCGCGGGAGCGGTCCCACGGGTTGGGCAGGGTCTGGTTGGAATAGCCCGAGACAAAGGGCTTGCGGGTGCCGTCCTCGGCGTAGACCGAGCGGCGCACCGCGCCGATATTGGCGCCGTAGACATGGATGCTGACCGAGACGCGGTCGTCGTAGACGTTGTTGACCCGGTGGATATCGCCCACGGCCGGCGACACGGCTTCGACCTGCCCGGGCAGCAGGCGCACGCTCGCGCCGCTGGCGACCGGGCGCCCGGCGGCGTCGAGCGCGAACGCCTGCGCATCTTCCGCGCCGCGCAGCATGCCGATCAGGCCCCATACGGTGTGGTCGTGGATCGGCGTGCGCTGGCCCGGTCCCCAGACAAAGCTGACGATGGAAAAACGCTCGGCGGAATCGCAATGCAGCAGGTGCTGCTGGTAGTACTCGGGGTGCGGCCGGGCCCACGCTTCGGGCAGCCAGTCATCGCGCGCGACCAGCTTTGCCAGCAAGGCCCCGCCTTCACGCAGGATGCGGGGCTCGTCGGGATGCTGGTCGAGCAGCGCGGCCAGGCCGGTGATGAAATCGCGCAGCGGTGCCAGCGCGTTCGGATCGGGGGAACTGCCCATGGGAATGCTCCGGGTGTCTCGTTGTGGTTGCCGGCCGCCGGGGCCGGCCATGCGCCCTCTGCGGGGCGCTGGCCCCGCAAACATAGCACGGCGGGCACGGTGGCGCTTACACGCCAAGTTGCGCGCGCCCGGCGGCGAGCAGGATCGAATCGTTCTGCGGCGTATGGATGCGGCTGCACAGCACGTCGCGATAGTGGCGCTCGAGCGGGTGGTGGCGGCTCAGGCCATGGTTGCCCGACAGCTGCAGCGCCAGCTCCGCCGCGCGGATGGCATTGCCGGTCACGGTGAACTTCAGCAGGCCGCTGTCGGCAATGGCCGGCGGCTCGCCCGCGTCGGTGCGCGCCGCGGCGTCGTCGAGCAACACCTGGTTGACGCGCAGCAGCGCGGCGATCTCGCCGACGGCCTCCTGCACGCGCGGCAGCGTGGCCAGCGGCGCGCCCAGGCTGCCGGGCGCGCGCTCGCGCACGAAGTCGTTGAGCCAGGCGGATGCGGCGCGCGCCACCGCGTCATAGAGGCTGCCCAGCAGCACTACCATCCAGGCCTGCTGGTCGGCGTTGGCGTCAGCGTCCGCCTGGCTGGCGCCGGCCGGCGCCCAGGCCGATGGCGCACGGATATCGACGGCGTGGTCCGGCGGAATCCAGACGTTGTCGAGTACGGTCTCGTGGCTGCCCGAGGCGCGCAGGCCAAGGTGGTTCCAGTTCTCGACGATGCGCACGCCGGCGATACCAGCCGCGGGCCCCGGCACCAGGAACACGCCCACGCGCGGCTGCGGCTCGTCGGTGCGCGCCCACACCGCGAGCCAGCGCAAGGCCGGGATGCCGGTGCTGTACAGCTTGCGGCCGCTGATGCGCCAGCCGTCGGCCACGCGCGTCGCCACCGTGGCCGGCAGGCCGCCGCGCGCGGGCGAGCCCAGTTGCGGTTCCACGCGCAGCGAGTTGATCAAGGCGCCCTCCTGCACCGCGGTGGCGAAGACCTGCTCGCGCAGCGCCGCCGGCCAGTGCGAATCGGTGCGCGCAATGGCGCGATGCTGCAGGTAGGTCATGGTCAGCACCAGCGCGGTCGCGGCGTCGCCGCCGGCCAGCGCGGCCACGATGCGGCGCGCCTGCGCCAGGCCCGCGCCGCCGCCACCGTGCGCGCGCGGCACCACCTGCGCGATCAGGCCATGGTCGTGCAGCAGCACGAAGTTGTCGTGCGGGAAGCTGGCCGCGGCATCGTGCGCGCCGGCGTCGCCGGCAAAGCGCGCCGACAGCGCCGCCAGCGACTCGCCAAGGCGCGCATCGCTGCCTGGCAGGCGGCGCAGGGCAGACGTCGAAGACATGGAACAGGACTCCGGAAAAGATCAGCGCAGTGCGCATCGAATGCCGCCTAGCGTAGCGCCGCCGTGGCCCGGCGAAAACGATGCTTATTGAATATGGAGCGTCGTTTTTATTCGTTAGCGAAGCCGCGCCGCTGTCGTACTTTCTGCCTCAGCCCAATCCCGCCCGACACCGACTTCCAGGAGAACGCATATGAGCGTCGATTTCATCGGCATGATCCAGAGCCAGAAGCAATCCGAGATCCATCCCCCGTCAGGTCCGGTGATCGATCGCGACTACGTGCGCGCGTTTGCCCAGGCCCATGAACAGGCCGGATTCGACCGCATCCTGGTGCCGCACCACTCCACCGGACCATCGGCGACGCTGACCATCGCCTACGCCGCCAGCGTGACCGAGCGCATCCATTTCATGCTGGCGCATCGCCCCGGCTTTACCGCGCCGACGCTGGCCGCGCGCCAGATCGCCACGCTCGACCAGTTCAGCGGCGGCCGCCTGGGCGTGCATGTCATCTCCGGCGGCTCGGACAGCGAGCAGCAGCGCGACGGCGACTTCCTCGACCATGACCAGCGCTATGCGCGCACCGACGAGTACCTGCACATCCTGCGCCGGATCTGGACCGAGGCCAGGCCGTTCGACCATGAAGGCGAGTTCTACCGCTTTACCCAGGGCTTCTCCGAGGTCAAGCCCGCGCAGCAGCCGCATGTGCCGATCTATTTCGGCGGCGCCTCGGCCGCCGCGCTGGCGGTCGCGGGCAAGCATGCCGACGTCTACGCGCTGTGGGGCGAATCGCTCGACCAGGTGCGCGAGCTGACCGCACGCGTGCGCGCCGAAGCCGCGCGCCACGGCCGCACGGTGCGCTTCTCGGTATCGTTCCGCCCGATCCTGGCCGATACCGAGGACAAGGCCTGGGCCCGCGCCGACCGCATCCTGGAACGCACCCGCGCACTGCGCGTACAGGCCGGCTACAGCCGCGGCGGCCCGCAGCAGAGCGAGGGGGCGCGCCGCCTGCTCGCGGCGGCCGAGCGAGGCGACCGCGTCGACCAGCGCCTGTGGACCGCGATCGCGCGCGAGACCGGCGGGCGCTCCAACTCCACCGCGCTGGTCGGCACGCCCGAGCAGGTCGCGCAGGCGCTGCTGGCCTACTACGAACTGGGCGTCACCACCTTCCTGATCCGCGGCTTCGATCCGCTCGAAGACGCCGTCGACTACGGCCGCGAACTGATCCCGCGCGTGCGTGCCTTGGTGGCGCAGCACGACGCCGCGCAAGGGACACAGCGCCAGGCCGCCTGAGCGCATCCCCACCCCACCACACCACGAAGACGGGAATCCCACATGAGCCAGAACCTTAACCATGCCGACCCGCGCCGACGCCGCGTGCTGCGGCTTGCCGGCGCCGCGGCCGTGGCCGCGCCCGCGCTGATCCTTGGCCGGCAAGCCTGGTCGGCGCCGCGCAAGCTGACCTTTGCCTGGAACCAGAATTCCTTTTGCCTGACGCCGGTCGTGGTGGCGCAGGAGAAAGGCTTCTTCGAGAAGAACGGCCTGCAGGTCGACCTGATCAACTACAGCGGCTCGACCGACCAGTTGCTGGAATCGATCGCCACCGGCAAGGCCGACGCCGCGGTCGGCATGATCCACCGCTGGCTCAAGCCGCTCGAAGCCGGCTTCGACGTCAAGATCATCGGCAGCTCGCACGGGGGCTGCGTGCGGCTGGTGGGGGCGAAGGCCGCGGGGGTCACCACGCTGCAGCAACTGAAGGGCAAGACCGTCGGCGTCAGCGACCTGGCGGCGCCGGGCAAGCACTTCTTCACCATCCTGCTGGCCAAGCACGGCATCGACCCCGACAAGGACGTCACCTGGCGCCAGTATCCGGCCGACCTGCTGGGCGTGGCGGTCGACAAGGGCGAGATCCAGGCCATCGCCGACGGCGACCCCAATCTCTACCTGCTGGAAAAGCGCACCAACGGCGCCTACGTGGAACTGGCCACCAACCTCACCGGCGAATACGCGCGCAAGGTCTGCTGCGTGGTCGGCGCGCGCGGCGAACTGGTGCGCAACGATCGCCCCGCGGCGACGTCGCTGGCGCGCGCCATCGTGCAGGCCACCGACTATGTCAACGAGAATCCCAACGAGGCCGCGAAGGTGTTCGCCAAGTACTCGCCCAAGATCAATCCGGACGACCTGCGCAAGCTCTACGCCACGCTGACCTATACCCACCACCCGACCGGCGTCGACCTGCGCGACGAGATCGCCTTCTATGCCGACGATTTCCGCCGCATCGGCGTGCTGAAGAAGTCCACCGATGCCAAACGCCTGGCGCAGCATGTCTACGCCAACGTGCTGGGGTAATGCCATGACCACAAGCCAAAGCGCGCTCGAGCCTGGCCTCGGGCGCCAGCCCTCTGCGGCGCCCGCATCGCACGCGACCGCAGCCGCAGCCGCAGCCGCAGCCGCATCCAGCCACGCCGGCCCGATCTGGGCCACCGGCATCCTCGCCGCGCTGGCGTGGGCCGCGTTTGGTGCGCTGACATGGCAATGGCCCAACCAGGCCGTGGGCTTCAGCGACTGGGCCTATACCGCGGAACTGGGCATCGCCGCGCTGGCCGGCGCGGTCTTGCTGGCCGTGGTGGCGCTGGCCGGCCAGCGGGCCCGGACCGCGCAACGCCCACTGGCGGCGTTGCGCACCGCCGGGCCGTGGCTGGTGGCGCTGCCCGTCGCGCTGTCGGCCTGGGAAATCCTGACCGCCAAGACCGCGATCCTGCCCACGCCCTTCTTCGCGCCGCCGCAAGCGCTGATCGAGGTGTACGCGGACGACTGGCCGCGGCTGGGCGAGAGTGCGCTGAACACGCTGAAACTGCTGGGGCTGGGCGTCGCGTACGGCGGACTCGCGGGCTTCCTGGTGGGCGTGTCGATCGGCTGGTCGCGCCGCATCGGCTACTGGGTGCATCCGGTGCTGCGCGTGCTGGGGCCGCTGCCCTCGACCGCGCTGCTGCCGCTGACCTTCTACTTCTTCCCGTCGAGCTATTCCGCCGCGGTGTTCCTGATCGCGCTGGCCACGGCGTTCCCGGTCGCGGTGCTGACGTGGTCGGGCGTGGCCGGCGTCAACAAGAGCTATTACGACGTCGCGCGCACGCTGGGCGCCTCGGGCTGGTTCCTGGTGCTGCGCGTGGCGATCCCGGCGGCGCTGCCGCAGGTGTTCGTCGGCCTGTTCATGGGGCTCGGCGCTTCGTTCTCGGTCCTGGTCACCGCGGAAATGATGGGCGTGAAGTCGGGCCTGGGCTGGTACCTGACCTGGGCCCAGGGCTGGGCCTCGTACGTGAACATGTATGCGGCGCTGATCGTGATGGCGTTGCTGTTCTCGGGCGTGATCACGCTGCTGTTCGCCGCGCGCGACCGGGTGTTGTCGTGGCAAAAGGGGACGGTGAAATGGTGAGCGTGGTGGAGCGGTTGAAGGCATCGGGGTCTTTTCCGCGCTTGAAGAAGGCTCCCCTCTCCCACAAGCGGGAGAGGGGAGTTAACGCAGCGGCAGGTGAGGACTCGACAGCACGAACTGGCGCCCGTATCGATATCCGGCAGGTCAGCCACTGGTTGGGCCATGGCAACGAGCGGCTGCAGGTCCTTGACGATGTCAGCCTCGACGTCGCGCCGGGGGAATTCGTCGCCCTGCTCGGCCCCAGCGGCTGCGGCAAGTCCACGCTGCTGCGGCTGGTCGCGGGCCTGGAGCAGCCCACGTCGGGAGACATCCTGCAGGACGGCGTGCCGATTACCGAGCCGGACCCGTCGCGCATCGTGGTGTTCCAGGATCCCACGCTGTACCCGTGGCGCCGTGTCTGGGACAACGTCGCGCTCGGGCTGCAGGCGCAGGGCATCCTCGCGCAGCAGCGCCATCGCGTCGACGACGCCTTGCGCCGGGTCGGGCTGGAATCGTTCGCGCGCGCTTTCCCGCACCAGCTGTCCGGCGGCATGGCGCAGCGCGTGGCACTGGCGCGCGCGCTGGTCAACGATCCGCGGCTGCTGGTGCTGGACGAGCCGCTGGGCAAGCTCGATTCACTGACGCGGCTGGCAATGCAGAGCGACCTGGTCGAGCTGTGGCAGCGCTCGCGCTTCTCGGCGCTGCTGGTCACGCACGACGTGGAAGAGGCGCTGTTCCTGGCGCAGCGCGTCATCGTGTTCAGCCAGCGCCCCGCGCGCATCGCGGCCGAGATCCGCGTCGACCTTCCCTATCCCCGACATCGCGGCGATCCGCGCCTGACCGCGTTGCGCCATGAGGCGCTGCGCCACCTGGGACTCGACGCCAGCTGGTAATGCAACGCATGGCGCCGACCTTCCGCGCGCGGGCCGGCCAATGAGCGGCCCGCCGCCGCAGGCATGGCTGAATGCGCTGCTGGTGCTGGTCGAGGCGCTGCAGCGCGGCCTGCTCTGGCTCTGGCATGCGCTGGGCCTGACCGCCGACAGCCACGGCCAGCCCGCCTGGCCATGGGCGCGGCGCATCGCCGGCGAGACCCTGCTGATCGACCTCGGCCTTGCCCGCCAGGTCGGCCTGACCCTGTGCGCCGTGGCCGTCGCCGTGCTGGCCATGGCGCTGGCGCTCACCTGGCGTCGCCGCCGCGGCGTGCTGGTGGCGGCCGGCGCGCTGGCGCTGGCAGCGGCTCCGTGGCCCAGCGCAGCGCTGCTGCTGGTGCCAGCCGCGCCCACCAGCTTCCACGCCAGCCCGGCACGGTTTTCCGTCGACACCATCGCCCTCGGCGCGCGCGTCTATGCACAGCATTGCGCCGCCTGCCACGGCACCGACGGGCGCGGCGAAGGACCGCTCGCCGCCAGCCTGGCGGTGTGGCCGCCCACGCTGGCCGGTCCGCTGCTGGCACGGCGCGCCGACGGCGAGCTGTTCTGGCACGTGCTGGCCGGCATGCGCGACCGCCACGGACAGCCCACCATGCCCGCCTTCCGTGACCGGCTTGGCGACGGCGAGGCCTGGGCCGTGATCGACTACATGAAGGCGCTCTCGGCCGGCAGCGGCAGCGCGGGCAACTGGCCCGTGCCACTGCAACTGCCGGAGATGGCGGTCCGTTGCCCCGGCGCCGCGCCGGTGGCCCTGTCCGCATGGCGCGGCGGGCAGCGCGTGCGGCTGGTGGCGGTTGACGGCACCACCGCGCTGCCGTTCGACGATCCTCGCTTCCTGACCGTGCTGCTCACGCCCGACGGCCGCCCGCCGGCGCAGGTGGCACGCTTCCGGGCCGGCTGCACCGCGGCCTCGGCGCAGGCCTGGCAGGCCGTCGCGGCGATCTCCGGCCTGGCGCCCACGGACCTGGCCGGCACGCAACTGCTGGCCGACCGCGCCGGCTGGCTGCGAGCCCGCGGCATCCCCGGCCGGGCCTGGTCCGACGCCGACCTGGTCTGCGTCTCCGGCCCGGCGGCCGCCGCTCCACGCCCCCCCTCCGCCGGCGCCGACGGCCTGACAACGCTGTTGCTGCGCATGGACGCCGAGCCGGTGCGCTTCGTCAAGGGCGGCCTCATTCACTGAGCAGCCGTCACCGGGCCGCACCGTTCGCGTGCGGTCCATCTGATTGACCTTCCCGCTTTTTTTCTACAACCACCGCTGGGCCTCGTTGCGCCGACCGATGGCTGCCTGGGCGTCGACTGCCGCATTCCAGCCCCAATAAATGCCGAATGAGGCACCAGGCCCAACGCTTCGTCTCGATTTTTTGTTATTTTCATTCCGTAAATCAAAACTTTCTATTGACCAACGGAAGTCTTCCGCCTACATTTCCCCCAACAAGCAATTTTCCGGAACGCCATGTTCCACTTTATAACACCTTCATCAGGAGACAACGCCATGCGCGACCTCGAAACCACCTCGAATCCCGCCGTTTCCGGTGGCTCGGCCGCCGCGAAGGACGGCCAGGTGCCGGCCGGCCCGCAGACCATGACCCCGTCCGAAGCCTTCGTCGAAACGCTGGCCGCCAACGGCGTGACCGACATGTTCGGCATCATGGGCTCGGCCTTCATGGACGCGATGGACATCTTCGCGCCGGCAGGCATCCGCCTGATCCCGGTGGTGCACGAGCAAGGCGCCGGCCACATGGCCGACGGCTACGCCCGCGTGTCGGGCCGCCACGGCGTGGTGATCGGCCAGAACGGTCCCGGCATCTCCAACTGCGTGACCTCGATCGCCGCCGCCTACTGGGCCCACAGCCCGGTGGTGATCGTCACCCCGGAAGCCGGCACCATGGGTATCGGCCTGGGCGGCTTCCAGGAGGCCAACCAGCTGCCGATGTTCCAGGAGTTCACCAAGTACCAGGGCCACGTCACCAACCCGGCGCGCATGGCCGAGTTCACCGCGCGCTGCTTCGACCGCGCCAAGGCCGAGATGGGCCCGACCCAGCTGAACATCCCGCGCGACCACTTCTACGGCAAGATCACCGCCGAGATCCCGAAGCCGCAGAACCTTGACCGAGGCCCCGGCGGCGAGCAGAGCCTGAACGAAGCGGCCGAGTTGCTGGCCAACGCCAAGTTCCCGGTGATCATCTCGGGTGGCGGCGTGGTGATGGCCGATGCCATCGAGGAATGCAAGGCGCTGGCCGAGCGCCTCGGCGCACCGGTGGTCAACAGCTACCTGCACAACGATTCGTTCCCCGCCAGCCACCCGCTGTGGTGCGGCCCGCTGGGCTACCAGGGCTCGAAGGCGGCGATGAAGCTGATCTCGCGCGCCGACGTGGTGGTGGCGCTGGGCTCGCGCCTGGGACCGTTCGGCACCCTGCCGCAGCACGGCATGGACTACTGGCCCAAGACCGCCAAGATCATCCAGATCGATGCCGACCACAAGATGCTGGGCCTGGTGAAGAAGATCTCGGTCGGCATCTGCGGCGACGCCAAGGCCGCCGCGATCGCGCTGACCCAGCGCCTGGCCGGGCGCACGCTCGCCTGCGATGCGACCCGCGACGGCCGTGCCACCGAAATCGCCAACGAGAAGGCAGCGTGGGAGAAGGAGCTGGACGACTGGACCCACGAGCGCGACCCGTACTCGCTCGACATGATCGAAGAGCAGAAGAACGAGCGCACGCCCACCGGCGGCCACTACCTGCATCCGCGCCAGGTGCTGCGCGAGCTGGAAAAGGCCATGCCGGAAGATGTCATGGTGTCCACCGATATCGGCAACATCAACTCGGTCGCCAACAGCTACCTGCGCTTCGAGAAGCCGCGCAGCTTCTTCGCGGCGATGAGCTGGGGCAACTGCGGCTACGCCTTCCCCACCATCATCGGCGCCAAGGTCGCGGCGCCGCATCGCCCGGCCGTGTCGTACGCCGGTGACGGCGCCTGGGGCATGAGCCTGATGGAAACCATGACCTGCGTGCGCCACAACATCCCGGTGACCGCGGTGGTGTTCCACAACCGCCAGTGGGGCGCGGAGAAGAAGAACCAGGTGGACTTCTACAACCGCCGCTTCGTCGCGGGCGAGCTCGACAACCAGAGCTTCGCCGAGATCGCCAAGGCGATGGGCGCGGAAGGCATCGTGGTGGACCGCCTGGAAGACGTGGGCCCGGCACTGAAGCGCGCCATCGACCTGCAGATGAACCACGGCAAGACCACCATCATCGAGATCATGTGCACCCGCGAACTGGGCGACCCGTTCCGCCGCGATGCGCTGGCCAAGCCGGTGCGTTACCTGGACAAGTACAAGGATTACGTCTGATCAAAGTCGGACCCTGTCGATATCGATTGGGTGCTCCCTCTCCCGCATGCGGGAGAGGGCCGGGGTGAGGGTGGGCGCAACCACGAAGTGAAGCGCCTCGCATAGCCACCGCCTGCCCTCACCCCCTGCCCCTCTCCCGCGAGCGGGAGAGGGGAGCAAACCACCAGCATGACAAGGGCTCCGGCCCTTTTTTCAGTTTCACCGAGCCAACCACCATGAAACCCATCCTCCGCATCATCGACCGCGCCCGCGCCGCGCCCCGCCGCATCGTGCTGTGCGAGGCCGACGACCCGCGCGTCCTGCAGGCCGCGCAGCGCGCCACGCAGGAAGGCATCGCGCGCATCGTGCTGGTTGGCGAGCCGCGCCAGATCAACGCCGCCGCGGCCATCCACGGCATCGCGCTCGACGCCATGACGCTGGTCGATCCCGCCACCTCGGCGCTGACGCCCTCCTTCGCCCAGCAGCTCTTCGCGCTGCGCCAGAAAAAAGGCATGACGCTCGACGACGCAAAGCGCGCCGTGCTGGACCCGCTGTGCTTTGCCAACCTGATGGTGCGCCTCGGCCATGCCGACGGCTCGGTCGCGGGCGCCGCCCACACCACCGCCGACGTCGTGCGCAACGCGATCCAGCTGATCGGGCTGGCGCCGGGCTTCCGGCTGGTGTCGAGCTTCTTCCTGATGATGCTGTGCGAGCCCTTCCACACCCTCAAGGGCGGTCTGATCTTCTCCGACTGCGGACTGGTGGTCGACCCGGATGCCGAGGCCCTGGCCGATATCGCCATGGCCGCCGCCGACAGCGCGCGCGCCCTGCTGAATGACGAGCCGCGCGTGGCGATGCTGTCGTTCTCGACCAGCGGCAGCGCACACCATGCCGCCGTGGACAAGGTCGTGGCCGCCACCGAACGCGTGCGCGCGCAGCGCCCCGGCCTGGCCATCGACGGCGACGTGCAGCTCGATGCCGCCATCGTCGCCGAGATCGCCGCGCGCAAGGTCGCGCATTCGCAGGTGAACGGCCACGCCAACGTGCTGGTGTTCCCCAGCCTGGAGGCCGGCAATATCGGCTACAAGCTGGCCGAGCGCGTCGGCGGCGCCAAGGCCATCGGCCCGATGCTGCAGGGACTGAACAAGCCGGCCAATGACCTCTCGCGCGGCTGCAGCGCCGACGACGTCTTCCATGTGATCGCCGTCACCGTGGTCCAGGCGCAAGCCAGCGCGGAAACAGCCACCAAGGGCGAGCAGGCAGCATGAAGGCAGAACTGTTGTTGCCGCTGCTGGGCCTGCAGGCCCTGCTCGGTGCCGGCACCTATTTCCAGACGGTGACCGGCTTTGGCCTCGGCATGATCGTGATGGGCGCCACCAGCGGCCTGGGCCTGGCCCCGGTAGCCACCGTGGCCGCCGTGGTCAGCCTGGTGACGCTGGCCAACAGCGCCTGCGCGCTGCCCGGCAAGTTCCAGCATATCGACTGGCGCGCCGTGGGCGCGGCGGCGATCGGCATCCTGCCTTCGGTGCTGGTCGGCGTGCTGGTGCTGGAATACCTGAGCAGTACCGCCGCCACCCTGCTGCAGCTGCTGCTTGGTGCGGTGATCCTGTATGGCGGCCTGAGCGCCGCCTTCAAGCCCGAGCCGCTGCCGCAACGTTCCGGCGACGGCAGCTTCTTCATGAGCGGCGTTTTCGGCGGCTTGCTGAGCGGCATGTTCGGCGTCTCGGGGCCGCCGCTGATCTTCCAGTTCTACCGACAGCCGATGAAGCCGGTGGAAATCCGCTGCGCGCTGATCCTGGTGTTTACCGTGACCTCGTCCGTGCGCACGCTGTTCTCGGCCTGGCAGGGGCAACTGGACGCCGCGATCTGTCTGCAGGCCGCGATCGGGGTGCCGGTGGTAGTGCTTGCCACGCTGCTCGGGCGGCGCTTTCCGCCGCCCTTATCGCCGACCACGACGCGGCGGGTCGCGTTTGGGGTGCTGATCGGGATCGGGGTGAGTTTGATGCTGCCGGCGATATCGGCGTGGGTGCGCTGAGGTGCCGGCAGCGTCCTCCCTTCGCTCTCAGGCCACCGTCCCCGCCGGCCGCCCCAGCGGCGCCGCGTCTTCCTTGTCGCCGCTGCCGCCGGCCTGCTCCAGGTCCATGCCGGTGGTTTCGGGCAACAGTGCCGCGGCCACCACCACCATCGCATAGCCGACGCCCGCGACGATCGCGATCGCGGTCGGCAGCGAGGTGTGGCCCGAGCTGAGCCACCCCACCGACAGCGGGAACAGCGAGCCGATCACGCGGCCGGCGTTGTACGAGACGCCGTACCCCGTCGCGCGGATATCGTTGGGATAGGATTCGGCGATGGTTGCGCCGATGCCGGCGAACACACCCTGCATCAGCACGCCCAGCGGGAAGCCGAGGAACAGCATGGATGTATTGGACACCGGGATCACCATGTAGACCAGCGCGGCGATGAACGCCCCCGCCGCGAAGACGATGTACGTAAGCCGCCGGCCCCAGCGGTCGGTGGCATAGGCGCCCGCCACGTAGCCGGCCAGTGAGCCGATGATGGTGACCGTCAGGTAGGAACTGGTGCCGAACACCGACAGGCCGCGCTCGGTCTTGAGAAAGGTGGGCAGCCACGTGGCAATGGCGTAGTACGCCCCCAGCATGCCGCCGGACAGCAGGCTGCACAGCAGCGTCTTGGCCAGCAGCGGCCCGCGGAACAGCCGGCCCAGCCCGGCCAGCGCCGAGCCGTGGTGGCCGGCGGCGCGGCTCTTCAGGAAGATCTCGGGCTCCTCCAGGTTGCGGCGCAGGTAGATCACCACCAGCGCCGGCAGGATGCCGAGGAAGAAGCAGACGCGCCATGCCGTCTCCGCCGGCAGCACGCTGAACGTGATGGCATATACGATCGCCGCCGCGCCCCAGCCAAAGGAGTAGCTGCTCGCGGTGAAACCCGAGTATTTGCCGCGGTGTGCCGGGTTGCGGATCATCTCGGTCACCAGCACCATGCACAGCGACGACTCGCCGCCGAACCCCAGTCCCTGAATCATGCGGAATACCATCAGCTGCTCCGGCGACTGCGCCAGCCCGCACAGGAAGCACGCGCCCGCGAACACGATAATGGTCCAGCGCAGCACGCGCACGCGGCCGTAGCGATCGGCCAGGATGCCGGCTCCGATGGCCCCGACCAGCGATGACACCAGCGTCCAGGTGACGATCGCCCCCGCCGTCGATTTGCTCATGCCCCACTGCCCCAGCAGCGTGGAAATGAGGAAGGAATAAATCATGAAGTCGAACACGTCGACGGCATGCCCCAGGAACGCGCCATAGAATCCCTTGCGCTCCATGCGCGACAAATCACGGAACCAATCGAACATGATCCCCTCCCCAGTGGTGTGTGATGTGTTTGTGGTCGGTTGTAATCAGGTGTGGTGCGCCGCCGGCAAGGCGGTCGGCCGCGGCGGCCGGTAGGCATAGCCTGCTTCCTCCAGCAGGCAGGCAAAACGCAAGGCGGTGAGATCCCGGTAGCGGCCGGCGACGAT
This sequence comes from Cupriavidus sp. SS-3, assembly GCF_035818815.1. NCBI lineage: Bacteria > Pseudomonadati > Pseudomonadota > Betaproteobacteria > Burkholderiales > Burkholderiaceae > Cupriavidus > Cupriavidus sp. SS-3. The sequence goes on along the minus strand of NZ_JAYLVT010000007.1, from coordinate 149,785 downwards.
CTGCACGCCCACCGGCAGGCCGCCGGCACCGGGGCCGATCGGCGCCACGGCGGACGGCAGGCCGCACAGACCCGAGTGGCCGGCCCAGAACAACTGCGTGGTCATCGGCTGCGGGGCCCCGTTGACGCTAAGCGTGCGCTGCCACGGCTCGCCGGCCTCGTCGAGCGCAAACGCCGTGGTGGCGGCGGCCGGGCACAGCAGCACGTCGTAGCGGGTGAAGAAGCTGCGCCATGCAGCGGCAAAGCGTTCGCGCGCCACCTGCAGGCGCAGCCAGTCGCGGTGGTGCAGCGTCGCGCCGGTGTACTGCAGGGTCGCGTAGTCGCGGTCGCCAACGGTGGCGGTGGCGCTGCGGGCCAGCGCATCGGCGAAGGCCGTGTCATCCATGTGCACCGAGGTGGTGGCGCGCAGCAGCGTCACGTAGGCATGCCACAACTCGCCGGCGTCGAAGTCCGGCCGTTCATGCCAGCCGACGTGGGCACCTTGCTCCGCCAGCCAGTGGCCCAGCTGCCCGATCTGCGTGGCGACCTCGCCGTCCGCTTCGGCCTGCGCATGGGTGGGCAACACGGCGATGCGGAAGTCGGCGAGCCGGCGGTGCGGGCATTGCGGCCACTGCAGGCGGTATGGCAGCGCGTCGTCACCGTCCGGGCCCGCGATCACGCGCAATACCGGTTCCAGGTCGCGCGCGCTGCGCGCCAGCGGGCCGGCGACATTGATGTCCTGCTCGCCGAAGCGCGCGGCACCGGTGCCGTGGCCGGCTAGCGGCACCAGCCCGTGGCTGGGCTTGAGCGAGAAAATGCCGCAGTAGTGCGCCGGATTGCGCAGCGACGAACCGATGTCGGAACCTACGTCGAAGAACGACAGGCCGGCGCACACCGCCGCGGCGCTGCCGCCGGACGAGCCGCCCGGCGTGCGCGCCGGATCGTGCGGGTTGCGCGTGGTGCCGTAGATCGCGTTGTAGCTCTGCCAGTCACGCAGGCCAAGCGGGACATTGGTCTTGCCAAGCAAGATCGCGCCGGCATCGCGCAGCCGCTGTACCACCACCGCGTCGCGCCCGGCCACGTGCCCACGCAGGGCCGGATTGCCGCAGGTGGTCGGCCAGCCGGCGACATCGAACGACTCCTTGACCGAGAACGGCACGCCGTCGAGCACGCCGCGTGCCTGGCCGGCACGGCGGCGCCGGTCGCTGTCGCGCGCGGCCGCGCGCGCCGCGTCGAAATCCGACAGCACCATCGCATTGATGATGCCGTGCCATTGCCTCTGCGCCGCCTCGCACGCGTCCACCAATTGCTCCGACGACACCGTGCCGTCGGCAAGCCGCTGCGCCACCTCCCATAGCGGCGGAAATCCGCCAGTCGTCCAGTCGGGCAGGTTCACATCGGCTCCTTGTCGTTATCCGCGCCGTTCGGCGCGGTGGGGGCGTATGAGGGGCTCACGCGTACTTCGGCTGCGTTGGTATACTATATTCCGTATCGCGCGCAGTGCAAGGACAATGCGCGCGGGCACCCGCGAGCGGTGTGCGCAAGTTTTGGATGACAGGAGAGGATGGCCCGCAGAACGCGTGCCAAGGAGGAAGGCCGGAACAGCCAGAACGCGCAGCGGAGCTCCGCCGCGCGTCAGTCAGCAAGGATCAGCAATGCCCGCGGCGCGGGGCGCGGCCGCCCAGCGCGCGGAAGAAGCGGCCGATATCGCGCAGCCGCAGCGGCACCAGAGGGGTGGCATGGCGCACCGCATCGCGGGCGGCAAAGTGGCCGAGCAACTGCTGGCCGACGGGTTGCGAAAGGTAGCGTTGTTCGGAGGACTGCATGGCAAATCTCGTGACCTTGAATGACTACAGTATACACTCAATTGGTGCAGTGCGTCATATCAGGGCACATCATGCCCTGCTCAAGGGCATCCATGCATGCGGAGCCGGGATGGGCCACGCTTCGGTACCACGACGGGACAACCAGGAGAAGGCAGCCGGAGCGTTCAGGCTGCCTGCGCCGCGCTGCCCTGCCCTTCCACCGGCAGGTCAGCCGCCTTGGCGGCGCTGTAGACATGGCGCGCGGCCAGCAGGGCCGCCAAATCGGCGTCGCCGGCGATGACCGCCTGCAGGATCTGCGCGTGCTCGTCCCAGTTCTGGCGCGCGCGCACCACGTTGGCCGGGCCGAACAGCACCGCGGTGCGCTCGCGCAGCGAACGCATCATTTCCTGCAGCACGCTGTTGGCGGCGATGGTGCCGAGCACTTCGTGGAAGCGCGTATTGAGCGCCAGCAGTTCATCCGCGCGGCCCTGCGCCGCGGCCTCCATGCCCTGCCGCAATACGGTTTCCAGCTCCGCCACCAGCGCCGGGTCGCGCCGCTGCGCGGCGAGCTTGGCGTTGAGGCCCTCCAGCGTGGCGCGCACTTCGACCATCTCGCGCGCAATCACCGGCGACAGGCTGGCCACGGTCGCGCCGCGGCGCGGCTCGATCACCACCAGCCCTTCGCTGGCGAGCGCGCGCAGTGCCTCGCGCACCGGGATGCGCGATACGCCGAGTTCCGCCGAGAGCTTGTTCTCCACCAGTCGTTCGCCCGGAGCGTATTTGCCGTTCAGGATGCCTTCGCGCAGCTTGTCGGTAACAAGGGCGAACAGCGGCGAGTGGCTGGCACCGAGGCTCAGCGGCTCGGCGGGCGCGGCAGGAGGCGGAGTGAGGGACATGGGTCGGCAGAGGCGTAAGCGGAAAGGCTGGCGTCATTGTATACCAGCCATTTATGCATACCGCCATGTCTTAACAAGGGTGCTGGAACGTGAAGCTGTCGGCGTAGAGGTGGTCGGGACTGGCGCCATGCGCAATAAAGGCGGCACGCGCGTCACGAATCATGTCGGGCGAACCGCACAGGTAGATCGCATGATCGCTGAGGTCGCCCAGGTCGGCCAGCGCCGCGTCATGCACATAACCGCGCCGGCCCTGCCAGTCCGCGCCGGCGCGCGACAACACCGGCGCGTAACGGAACTCGTAGAGCCGTTCGCCCCAGGCCGGGATCTCGCCGTGCAGGTACAGGTCCTGCGCCTGCCGCATGCCCCAGTACAACGACACCGGCGGGCAGTCGGGATCGTCCATCAGCGATTCCAGGATTGCCTTGATCGGCGCCAGGCCGGTGCCCGTGGCCACCATCAGCAGCGGCCGGTAGTCGCTCTCGCGGTAGAAGAAGGTGCCCAGCGGCAACTCGACCTCGATCGCATCGCCGGCGCGCATGCGCGGCAGGATGCCATCGGTAAAGGCGCCGCCGCGAATGCGCCGCACGTGCAGGTCGATGCGCCCGTCGCGCGGCACCGAAGCCATCGAGAAGCTGCGCGCGAGCCCGTCAGCGCTCAACAGCTTCAAATACTGGCCGGGCCGGTAGTCCAGCGCACCCGCGCCGGGCACCTCCAGCTCGACGTGCATGACGTCGGCCGACAACGCGCGCAGTGCCCGCACCACCGCGCGATGCCGCGCCGGTTCGGCCCAGGCCTCGTCGTCGCGCGCCGTGCTGATGACCAGGTCGGCCTGCGGCTGCGCCTGGCACGCCAGCGCGTAACCGGCAGCGGCTTCGTCGGGGGCCAGGCCGAACGGTTCCTCGTCGTAGCGCACCTGTCCGTCGAGCAGCCGGATGCGGCAGGTGCCGCAGCCGCCCAGCTGGCAGTCGTGGCGCAAGGCAACGCCGGCGCGCTGCGCGGCCTGCAACAGCGTCTCGCCGCGCTCGACAAAGAAGACCTGCTCCGTTTCGGCGATCTGGATGCGGTACGACATGGAACCTCCCGGCAAGCGTGCTTACTTCTTGATGTCGGCCTGCACCAGCACCTTCAGGTCCTGCGGTGCCAGCAGTTCGGCCAGCGCCTGCAGCGCGGCCAGGCCGGCCTGCGTGTCCTGCTCGCCATTGCCGCCGGACAGGCCGATGCCGCCGATCACTTCGTCGTCAACCACGATCGGGAAGCCGCCCACAAAAGCGGCGAACTTGCCCTCGAAGCTCCACTGGATGCCAAAGGCCTCGTTGCCCGGCAGCGCCGGACCGTTCGGCGGCGTAGTGAACAGGTGCGTCGAGCGCTTGTGGCCCGCGGCGGTGAACGCCTTGTTCCACGCAATCTGGGGCCCGGTGATGCGGGCGCCGTCCATGCGCTCGAGCGCGAGCGGATAACCGCCCTCGTCGACCACGCAGATCGACTCCAGCACGCCGATCTCTTCCGAGCGCCGGATCGCGGCGGCAACCATGTGGCGCGCTTCGCGCAACTCCAGCTTGATGGCTTTCTTCATGTTGTGACTCCTTGCGGCGGCCGGGCTCAGGCGCCGCGGTAGACCGTCTTGACCTGCGTGTAGAACTCCAGCCCGGTGCGGCCCGACTCGCGGAAGGTCGAGGTGCTCGACCGCTTGACCCCGCCGAACGGCGCATTGACCAGGTTGCCGGTGGTGGTGCGGTTGATCTTGACCGTGCCCGCCTCGATGTCGTTGGCGAAGTGGTGGATGTAGCGCGGGTCGCTGGTGACAATGGCCGCGGCCAGGCCGTACTCGGTATCGTTGGCCTTGGCGATGGCGTCGGCGTAGCCGGTGAAGCCGATGATGGCGATCACCGGGCCGAAGATCTCCTCGCGCGCGATCCGCATCTGCTGCGTCACGTCGGTGAATACCGTCGGCGCGACGTAGTAGCCCTGGTCGAACTCCCCGCCGGTCAGGCGCATGCCGCCACAGCGCAGCGTCGCCTCGGACTTGCCGATGTCGATGTAGCGCAGCACGGTTTCCAGTTGCTTTTGCGAGGCCAGCGGCCCCAGATCCATGCCCGGCGTCATGCCGCTGCCGACCTTGAGCGTTGCGACCTTCGCCAGCAGGCGTTCGGTATAGGCGGCCTTCACGGATTCGTCCACCAGCACGCGGCTGGTGCCGGTGCAGGCCTGCCCCGACAGCGAGAAGCCGCCCTTGATGGTCAGGTCGACGGCGCGGTCCAGGTCGGCGTCTTCCATCACGATCAGCGGATTCTTGCCGCCGAGTTCCATCTGCGTGCGCGTGGTCAGCGGCGCCGCGCGGTGGATCTGCTCGCCGGCGCGCGACGACCCGGTGAACGAGATCGCCCGCACCGCAGGCGCTTCGGTGATGGCTGCGCCGATCTCGGCGGCGCTGCCGGTGATCAAGTTCAGCACGCCCTTGGGCAGCCCGGCCTTGACCAGCGCCTCGGCCAGCCGGTAGCCCGACAGCGGCGCCTCGGACGACGGCTTGAACACCACCGTGTTGCCGGTCACCAGCGCCGGCGCGATCTTGCGCGCGGGGATCGATAGCGGGAAATTCCACGGCGCGATCACCGTCACCACGCCCAGCGGCTCGCGCTGGCTGTAGACGAGCTGGTCGGGATCGTCGTTGGGAAACACCTCGCCGGTGAAGGTCTGCCCTTCCACGGCATAGAAGCGCAGCGTCTGCGCCGAGCGCAGTACCTCGTCGCGCGCCAGCGCCAGCGCCTTGCCTTCCTCGCGGGTCAGCTCGGCGGCGATGCTGTCGGCATTGGCCCCCAGGTGCTCCGCCGCGCGGTTGAGGATGGCGGCGCGCTTGCCGACCGGCGTCTTTTTCCAGCCGGCAAAGGCCGCTGCCGCGGCCGCCACGGCGGCCTGCCCGTCCACCGCGGACGAGGCCTGGAAGCGGCCCACCAGGTCGGCGGTGTCGGCGGGGTTGATGTTGTCGAAGGTCCGGCCCGACTGGCAGGCCGTCCATTCGCCGTCGATATGGTTCAAGAACACAGTCATCGTCGGTCCCGTTGCGTGGCGCTGCTCAGGCCGCCATGTCCAGTTCGGGCAGCGGCAGCTCTTGCTCGACGTAGTCGTGATAGAGCGCGGTGGTATACAGCAGCCGCATCTGCGCGCCGATCTCGCAGATCTTCAGGCAGCGCTGCTGCAGTTCCGGCGTATTGGCGTGCTCCAGCACGATCTGGTAGCCGCGCTCGCCGTGGATCTCGTCCGAGACGATATGCAGGTCGAAGAACTCGACCTCTTCGTCTGTGAACTGGTACTTGTCGCGCAGCGTCGGCGTCTGCTTGCGGTAGATCGACGGGACCTGCGATTCCAGGCCCACCACCAGGCCGGCCACGGCCACGATCGGATCCTCGCGCATCGCCACCGCGTAGCACCAGCTCTGCAGGCCGCGCGTGGTGGGCGACATGTTGTCCGGGTCGAGCACGCGTTCGCGGGTGGTGCCGCAGGCTTCGGCAAAACGGATCAGCAGGTCGGTGTGGCGGTCGCCGCCGATCTCTTCCTCGTACATATTGGCCAGCAGGAAATCCTTGGCCTCGGTGTAGCGGTCCGGCGTGCGCGCATAGATATAGCCAAGGTAATCCGCGAACGGTCCGACGTAGTGGTAGTGGTTTTCGGCCCAGCGCGCGAGATGGGCACGGGTCAGCTTGCCGCTGGCCCAGGCCACGCTGAACGGCGCCTGGTTGGCGCTCTTGCCCTTGATCGCTTGTTCGAGGGCGGCTCGGAATGCTTCGCGGTTCATCAGTTCGGCCATAACGGGACTCCTTGGTGTCGAGGGGACGATGCAGTGGGTCGGAATGCCGGAATCCAGTTCGCTTCGAAGTCGTTCCGGCATATTTGTATACTATATACATTCATTCAGCGACGACAAGGGCTCTGTTGACTCATCACCTCAGTGTTTACCCGCGAGCGTTGGCGCGCGAGGATTCAGCCGGCGCGGCGCTCCGCCTCGCCCGCGATACGCGACCACGCGTATCCCGCCAGCGCGACGTCTTCCAGCCCCACGCCGACCGACTTGTAGATCACGATGTCGTCATCGCGCTGTCGCGGCGACACCTTGCCGGTGACCACGTCGGCCAGTTCGACGATTTTTTCCGGCGGCAGCGCGCCGGGACCGGCCAGCACGATATCGCCGGCCTCGCGGGTCGATTGCGGCCGCCACTCCACCACCACGGCGGCGGCGCGGCGCAGCGCGGTGTCGTCCAGTTCGCGCGTATGGGGCAGGCTGGAGCCGATCGCGGCGACGAAGGCGCCTGGCCGGATCGCCGCCCCCGCAAACAGCGGCGTGGTCGCGCGCGAGGCCGTGACGATGATGTCGGCCTCGGCCACCGCGGCATCGGGCTCGGCCAGCGCAACCGGAATGCCGCACTGCGCCGACAGCCGTTCCGGCATGCCGGCGTCGGCATGCGGATCGGACACCAGGATGCGCTCGAGCCCGAGCGTGGCGCTGAGCTGGCGCGCGTGCTGCGCGCCCTGCGTGCCGGCACCGAACAGGGCCAGCGTGCGCGCGCCGGCGCGGGCCAGCCGCTGCGCCGCCAGCGTGGTGCAGGCGGCAGTGCGCAGCCGCGTGATGGCGCCGGCGTCGAACGAAGCCAGCGGGCGGCCGTCGTCGGTGGAGAAAATCAGGATGACGAAGGAGAACTGGCCGTTGATGGTGGTGTAGATCTTGGCCCCGGCCACGCAGTGCTGTGGAATCACCGCACCCAGCGTCGACAGCTTGACCCCGCCCGCCTCGGTGCGTATCCGCGCCTGCATCGCGGCATCGCCGCGTCCGAAGCTGGAAAAGGCGGACGCCATGACGTCGAGGGCCGCTTCCGGCGTGACATGGGCATCGATCATGGCATCAGTGATGTGCTGCATGGAAACTCCGCTGGTGGGTTAGTTGGCAAAGCGAGAAGGTCCGTGGCGTGTGGGCACGCCGTCTCAGGCAAATGCCGCGCGGCCAAGCACGCCCAGCGCGCCGGCCGCGCACAGGCCCAGCAGCAAGCGGCGCACGGCGTGGGCGGAAACGCGCCCGCGCAGCCGGTTCGACAGCGCAAAGCCGGCCACCAGGAACGGCGCGAGCGCCAGTGCCAGTAAAAGCTGCGGCATGCCGAAGCGCCCGGCCAGCGTCAGCATGGCCAGCGACAGCACGGCGCCGCCCGAGAGGATGGTGCCCATGGTTGCGCGCATCGGCGCGGGCGCCATGTGCTGCATGACCAGCGCGAACGGCGGCGCGCCGGCCGAAGTGATGGTCCCCATGAAGCCGGACAGCGTGCCGGCGATCACCACGTTGCGCGGGCCCGGCAACAAGCGCCAGCCAAGCAGGCTCAGCGCCACCGCGGCCAGGATCGACAGCGAGAACAGCACCGCCAGCGGCCCCGGCGCCAGCCAGGCGATGGTCAGCACCGCTGCCGCGCCGCCGACGGCCCGCCCCACCAGCGCAAAGCCGGCCACAGGCCAGACGATGGCTTGGCGCTCGCGCAGCGCGCCCATCAGCGACAGGCAGCAACCCATCGCCAGCAGCGGTCCCGGCACCAGTTCCGGAAAAAAGATCGCGCCGAGCGGCGCGCACAGCATGGCAAAGCCGATCCCGCCCACGCCTTGCAGGCACGCGCCGACCAGGACGAGCGCCCCCATCCACAGGTAATCCGGAGCGGAAAGGCCTGGAGGCAGAAGCATCAGGAAGGCCGCGGGCATGGCGTCGGTCATAGGCAGGGAACAGCATGGCGGCGGGACGGCTGGCGCGCATCTCTCCGGTTTTTACTGGGCTGCATCGGTATACAGTCTACATATTGCCCCGATCGCCGGCAACGTATGGACGGACGATTCACCATCGTACAGCACTAGGCAGCCCTGAAAAGCCCAATAAATGTGCGGCTCACAGGCACATTGCACGACCCGGAATGCGCGTAAGTCCCGATGAAAAATCGCTTGGCGCGCAACAAGCATGGAATATAGTATACCGCCACGGCCCCACGCAGTCCCATGGAACCGCCCCCAAACCCCTCCGCCCCCAGGGAGTCTTCATGTCACAACAAGTCGTGATCGGTGCCGCGCACTGGATCTATCTGTCAGGGGTAGCAGTCATCGTGCTGACGATGATCCTGCGCGCCAATGTCGTCGTCCCCTCGATCGTAGGTACCGCCCTGGTCGTGTTTGCGCTGACCGGCAGCCCGGTGTCGGCGCTGGCCGGGGTGTTCTCGGCCAGCCTGGTCGCCGCGCGCGAGCTGTTCAACATCTTCCTGGTGATCGCCTTCATGACGGCGCTGCTCAATGCGCTCAAGACGCTGCGCTCGGACATCCGCATGGTCGAGCCCTTCCGCGTGGTGATGAAGAACGGGCATTCCGCGTTCTTTATCCTGGCCGGCATCACCTACGTGATCTCGCTGTTCTTCTGGCCGACGCCGGCGGTGCCGCTGGTATCGGCCATCCTGCTGCCGGCCGCGATCGCAGCGGGGCTGCCGCCGCTGGCGGGGGCCATGGCGATTGCCATCGCCGGACAAGGCATGGCGCTGTCGTCGGACTACGTGATCGGGGTCGCGCCCGGCATCAGCGCCAAGGCCGCCGGCGCGGCGGTCAGCGCCGCGGTGGTGGCCGACCGCGCGCTGGCGCTGTCGCTGATCACCGGCGGCATTGCGCTGTGCCTGGCCTACCTGTCGATGCGCAAGCACATCGTGCCGGCCAGCGGCACGCTGCTCGACCGCTGGCAGGCGCGCGCCGGCGGCAGCGCCGAAGCCATCGACGGCGGCATCACCTTCGACAAGGCCGAGATCGCGAAGGGCACCGCCCACGCCGAACCGCTCGTCACCGACAGCAATATCGAAGCCAGCCTGTCGATGGTCGCACTGCGGCGGGTGAAGTGGTCCAAGTGCTTTGCCATCGTGACGCCGCTGGCCTTCCTCGCGGTGGTCGCCGTGATGGTGCTGCCCAAGCTGGGCGCCGGCGTGCAGGACCTGAAGGGCGGCGAGGCCGCCGCGCTGGTGGGCGGGGTCGCCGTGGTGCTGATGATGCTCGCGACGCTGGCCGCGGAAGGCCCGCGCCGCATGCTGGACGTCTGCCCGGAGCACATCACCGACGGCTTCGTCTTCGCCTTCAAGGCGATGGGCTCGGTGCTGCCGATCGCGGGCTTCTTCTTCGTCGGCGCCGGCGAGACCGCGGCGCACATCCTGGGCCTGCCGCCGGGCAAGGCGCCCAGCCTGCTGTTCGAGCTGATCCAGGCGTACCAGCACCTGATCCCCGACAACCACATGCTGGTCGCCTTCGGCGTGCTGCTGGTCGGCATGATCACCGGCATCGACGGCTCCGGCTTCGCCGGCCTGCCGCTGACCGGCACGCTGGCCGGCGCACTGGGACCGGTGGTCGGCTTCGACCCCGCCACGCTGGCGGCGGTCGGCCAGATGGGCGCGGTCTGGACCGGCGGCGGCACCCTGGTGGCGTGGTCGTCGCTGATCGCGGTGGCCGGCTTTGCCCGCGTGCCGGTGCTCGAAGCGGTGCGCGCGCTGCTGATCCCGGTGCTGATCGGGCTGGCCTGCTCCACCGTGGCGGCTATGGTGCTGTGGTCGTAGGCGGACGCGGCACCGCGACGAATTTCCCTGACCTGTTTCGCGACCTTTGCCCAGACCAACGATGCCAAAAGTCATCCTGCACAAGTTCGGCCAGACCTTTACCGACGAGGTCGGCCCCAACACCAACCTGGTGGTCCGCGCCGGCATCCGGCAGTTCCCCTACCCCAACCTGCGCTACGAATGCGGCATGGGCAAGTGCTCGAAGTGCGCGTGCCGCGTGATCGCCGGCGCCGAGCACCTGCCGCCGCCCAACTGGAAGGAAAAGAAGCAGCTTGGCGAACGGCTCGAACAGGGCTACCGGCTGGCCTGCCAGCTGTGGATCGAGCATGACATCGAACTGGCCCAGGACGATGTGCCGGCCGCGGCCGCGCTGGCCGGGGCAAGCGCGGGGGCCTGACATGTTCGTGCTGCTGACCAGCCGCCCCGGCCAGTTCCGTACCGAGCCCACCGACGGCATGACCGTCGTCGAGGCCTACGACTACGTCTTCTACGGCAAGCCCACCGCCCGCTTCGTCATTGCCGAGCTGGCCGCCGATACCAGGGTCCGCATACAGGAGGAAGCGCCGCCCGGCATCGTCAACCTGGTCTCGACCCGTTTCCTCGACAAGTACGCCACGCTCGAAGCCGCCCGCGACGCTCTGCGCCAGCTGGCCAGCTTCGGCAGCATGGATATCGCCTTAGTAGCCGTGCCGGTTGCCGCGGACGGCCGCTCCTGAAGCCTTACACCTGCCGCCAGGCATCTATCGCCATGATCCAGATCACCTTCCTCACCAACCACGGCAAGACCGTCACGGCACCGGCCAACAGCAACCTGCTGCGCGTGTCGCTGCGCGAACAGGGCGGCATCCCGTTCAAATGCGGCGGCGGCCTGTGCGGCACCTGCAAATGCCGCATCGAGCAAGGCCGCGAGCATACCGATGCGGTCAAGCCGAAGGAGCGGAAGCTGCTGACGGAAGCAGAGCTGGCCGATGGCTTCCGGCTGGCATGCCAGACCTTCATGGCCGGCGATGTCGCGGTCTCGTGGCAGCCGAAGGCGATGGCCGGGCGGCCGCAGCCGGCCGCCGCCAGCGGCGAATAAGCGGGCGCCGCCGCTAGCGCCGCCTGGCCCCTACCAGCCCCGCGACCTCATCAAGCATCGCCATATCCACCGGCTGCGACAGGTCCAGCGCCAGCGTGTGGCGGTAATACGGGCTCAGGTCCAGCCCGACCCCCAGCCCGAGTATTTCCACATCCCGCAGCGCCTCGTGCCGAGCCACCACGGCCTTCAGGTGGTTGTCGAGGTAGCAGGCGTCGTTGGCCTGCCCGGTCGCGGTATCCATCGGGCTGCCGTCGGACACCACCACCAGGATGCGGCGCGCCTTGCCGCTGGCGTGCAGGCGCGCGCAGGCCCACTCCACTGCCTCGCCGTCGACGCCCTCGCGGAACAGGTCGGCCTTCAGCAACGCGGTGATGTCGGTGCGCGCGCGCCGCCAGCTGCGCTGCGCGTCCTTGAACACCATGTGGCAGGTTTCGTTGAGCCGGCCCGGGTGCTGCGGGCGGCCGCGCGCGAGCCAGTCGCTGCGCGCCCGCCCGCCGTTCCACGCGTTGGTGGTAAAGCCCAGCACTTCGGTGGCGACGCCGGCCTGGTCCAGCGCGCGGGTGAGCAGGTCGACCAGCAGGGTCAGCGGCTCGGCCTGCGCCTTCATCGAGCCGGAGCAGTCGACCAGGAAGCCGACCACGCAATCGGCATGGGCCTTGTGCGCTTCCTGGCGAAACAGCCGTCGCTCGGCCGGCGAACTGACCAGTTGCGCCAGGCGGCGGCCGTCGATGCGGCCGCTTTCCTCGCCGAACGACCAGCCGTCCACGCGCGGCTGCGACAGCGCGGCGCGCAGCCGGCGCGCCAGCCGGGCGATGTTGACGCCGGCGCGCGCGATGCGTGCGTCCAGCCGCGTGCGGTACTCGTCCAGCAAGGCACGGCGCACCAGCGTGGCGGCGCGCACTTCGCGGTCGTAGCGGGCGGTGTAGATGCGGTAGCCATCGGTGGCGTCGGCAAGCACGCGGCTATGGCCGCTGTCGGCCAGGGCAAAGTCCTCCGCGGGCGGTTCGTCGAAGTCGAGCCACAGCGCGAAGCCGGCGCGCGCGGCGGAGGCAGCATGCTCATCCTCTTCGCCGGCACCTGGCGCTTCGGTGCGGATCATCTGCGCCACCGCATGCGCCAGCGCCAGCGCGTGCACGGCGTACGCGGCCTGGTCGTGGCGTTGCGCGCGCAGCCCCGCCAGCTGGTTGCCCAGCATCGGCACGATGGCGGCGCGCGTGGCCTCGATCAGGTCTTCTGTTTCTGCCAGCACCGGCGCGCCGGTCAGCCGCGACCAAGCCACCTGCGCCACGGTATAGAGCAGGATGCCGAGGTGGCCGTCGGTCAGGCCGGAACGATGGAAGGCGCGCGACCACGCCAGGAAGCGGTGGCGCAGGTTGGCCTCGACGCCGGCCATGCCGCGCGGCAGGCGGGTCTCGCAGCGCAGCTGCTCGAGCAGCTCGAACACCAGGCGCTCGACCGCATCGGCCGGGCACAGCCGCCGATGCAGGGCGGCGTCGGAATGCGCCTGGCGCAGCGCGGCGCCATCGGCGGCACCACGCAGGCACGCGGCGGTGTCGGTGTCCGGATCGGTGCGCAGGTGCGGCGCATGCTGCGGCACCGGGAGCAGCGCGCGCCACAGCTGGCCGTCGCGGAAATGCAGCGCCGCATCGCCGGTGAGCGCGCGCACCGCCGCGCCGGACAACTCATCCTGCCGCTGGCGCCGGCGCAAGCGCTGGGCCAGCGCCGCCGCATTCATTGCACGGGCTCCGATGCCGCGCTGGCGCCAGCGGCCTCGCCAGGCAGTTGACCGAAGCAGCGCTGGTAGTACTCCGCCACCACCGGACGTTCGGCCTCGTCGCACTTGTTCAGGAAGGTCAGCCGGAACGCAAGCGCGGGGTCGCGGAAGATCTGGCAGTTCTCGGCCCAGCTGATCACGGTGCGCGGCGACATCAGCGCCGACACATCGCCCGCGGCAAAGCCTCGGCGGGTCAGGCCCGCCAGCGCCACCATGGCATCGACCAGCGCGCGGCCGCCGGCGTCGTCCAGCTCGGGCACGCGTGCCAGCACGATGCCCGCCTCTTCGTCGTGCGGCAGGTAGTCCAGCGTCGCCACCACGTTCCAGCGGTCGATCTGCGCGTGGTTGAGCAACTGCGTGCCGTGATAGAGCCCGTTGACGTTGCCCAGCCCCACGGTATTGGACGTGGCAAAGAGACGGAAGGAAGGATGGGGGCGGATCACGCGGTTCTGGTCCAGCAGCGTGAACTTGCCATCGCGCTCCAGGATGCGCTGGATCACGAACATCACGTCGGGCCGGCCCGCGTCGTATTCGTCGAAGATCAGCGCCACCGGACGCTGCAGCGCCCACGGCACGATGCCTTCCTGGAACTCGGTGACCTGGCGGCCGTCGCGTACCACGATGGCATCCTTGCCGACCAGGTCGAGCCGGCTGATGTGGCCGTCCAGGTTGACGCGCACGCAGGGCCAGTTCAGCCGCGCGGCCACCTGCTCGATATGGGTCGACTTGCCGCTGCCGTGCAGGCCCTGCACCATCACGCGCCGGTCGCGCATGAAGCCCGACAGGATCGCCAGCGTCACCTCGGGCTGGAAGCGGTAGGCCGGATCGATCTCCGGCACGTGGTCGTCGCGCTGGCTGAAGGCCGGCACCATCAGGCCGGAATCGATGCCGAACACGCTGCGCACCGGAATCATCCGGTCCGGCTTGCCAAACTGCTCTTGCGTCACCTTGTGCTCCTCGTTGCCTCGCTGCCCCATCGGGGCACGCCATGCCATCGGCACGGCGGCAAGCGGAGCGGTGCCGCGTAACGCCGTGCCTCTATTCGTCCTCTTCCGCGGCGTCCGTGGCCTCGGCGCCGCCCTGCCAGCTGCCCGCGCTGTCGGCCTCGATTGCCGCCAGCGCCGCCGCCGCCCGCTGCAGCGCGGGCAGCAGCTGCACTGCCTTGTCGCGCGACACGCGCATCACCGGGGCCTGCAGCGCCAGCCCCAGGTTGGACTTGCCACCGTCGGCGGCCGGCACCAGCACGCCGATGCAGACCAGCCCCGGCAGGAATTCCTCGTCATCCATCGCGTAGCCGTCGCGCTTCACGCGCTCCAGTTCCGCTTCCAGCTGGCCATGGTCGGTCAGCGTGTTCTGCGTGTAGCGTTCCAGCTCCACATTGGCCAGCAGCCGCTGCCGCTGCGCCGGCGCAAGCTGCGCCAGGAACAGCTTGCCCGTGGCCGAGCAGTGCGCCGGCACGCGCGAACCCGGATGCAGGTAAAAGCGCAGCGGCGCCGCGGTCTCGACGCGATCCAGGTACAGCACCTCGCCGCCGGAGAACGCGGTCAGGTTGCAGCTCTCGCCCACCTCTTCCACCAGCCGGCGCAGCACCATGTGGCGCGCCCCGTGCGAGGTGCTGTTGAGCAACAGGTTCTCCGCCAGCCGGCGCAGCCGCAGGCCGGTGCCGTATTGCCGCCCGTCGCCGTTGCGCTGGATCAGTCCGGCCGCCTCCAGCTGCTGCAGCATGCGATGCAGCGTGGGCTTGGGCAGGCCGGTCTCTTCCACCAGTGCCTGCAGGTTGAAGGACTGGTCCTTCTCCGCGATGACCTCGAGCAGGCCGAACAAGCGCAGCGCCGGCGTATCTCCGTCCGGCCTGGCTTCACTTTTGGCGAGGCGCATATCGTTCATGCCTGGCTCCATCATAGGTAAGTTTCATTTTCAGAGTCAAATCATATCAATTATCGAAACTTCTGGTTGACCTTCCCGCTCGGACGGCCTACATTCCGGTTAAACAATAATTTTTTGGAACTTCTGGTTCCATTTTTTAAGCGAACACCGGAGACAAGTCGACATGTACGGATAGGCCATCCTCTCCCGGGATTGCAAATACTGAACGACCACGGCCCCAGGCTGGCATTTACTGCCCCGCCACCTATACCGAAGAGAAGCCGTGGCGCCTGCCTTAATCGCTGGACTGGCTGCAATGCAGTACCGACAGCAAGCGCAGCACAGGAGACACAACATGATCCAACAATCACCGTCCGGCAACGGACTATCCCACGGCCTCAAGCAACGCCACATGACCATGATCGCGCTCGGCGGCGTGATCGGCGCGGGGCTCTTCGTCGGCAGCGGCGTCGTCATCAAGTCGGCCGGCCCGGCCGCGGTCCTTTCCTTCCTGATCACCGGCCTGCTGGTGGTGCTGGTGATGCGCATGCTGGGCGAGATGGCCTGCGCCATGCCCGGCAGCGGCGGCTTCTACGAGTATGCACGCGAGGCCTGGCGCGATCGCCCCGCGGTGGGCAACCTGGCCGGCTTCCTGACCGGCTGGATGTACTGGTACTTCTGGGTCATCGTGGTGGCGCTGGAAGCGGTGGCGGGCGCGGACCTGGTGCGCTACTGGCTGCCGGACGTGCCCAACTGGATTATCAGCCTGGTGCTGCTGGTGATGCTGACCCTGACCAACCTGGTATCGGTCAAGTCCTTCGGCGAGTTCGAGTTCTGGTTCGCCTCGATCAAGGTGGCGGCAATCATGGTGTTCCTGTTCGTCGCCGGCGTCTACGTGCTGGGCCTGGCCCCTGGGTCGCACGGCATGGAGGTAGCCAACCTGACCGCCAACGGCGGCTTCATGCCCAACGGCATCGTGCCGGTGCTGACCGGCGCGGTGGCGGCCACCGGCTTCTACTTCGGCGCCGAAATCGTCACCATCGCCGCCGCCGAAACCGCCGAGCCGCAGAAGGCCGTGGCCAAGGCCACCAGCTCGGTGATCACGCGCGTGCTGGTGTTCTATGTCGGTTCGATCCTGCTGGTGGTCTGCCTGGTGCCGTGGAACTCCACCAGCATCGCCACCCCTTACGTCAGCGCGCTGAACGTGATGGGCGTGCCGGCGGCCGCGCAGATCATGAACGCGATCGTGCTGACCGCGGTGCTGTCGGCGCTCAACTCGGGCCTGTACGCGTCCTCGCGCATGCTGTTTGCGCTGACCCGTCGCGGCGACGCGCCGCAGTCGCTGGCCCGCGTCAGCCGCAACGGCGTGCCGGTGCGCGCCATCCTGGTGGCGACGCTGTTCGGCTACGGCGCGGTGGTGATGTCCTATGTCTCGCCCGACACGGTGTTCGCCTTCCTGGTGAATTCGTACGGCACGGTGGCGATCTTCGTCTACATCCTGATCGCGATCTCGCAGCTGCGCCTGCGTTCGCGGCTGGAGCGCGAGGCGCCGGACCAGCTGCGCGTGCGCATGTGGTGCTATCCGTACCTCACCTATGTGGCAATCCTGGGCATGCTCGGCATCGTGGTGGCGATGGCCTTCATTCCCGACCAGCGCACGCCCCTGGCGCTGGGCGTGGTGAGCCTTGCGCTGCTGCTGGTGGCCTACTTCGCGCGGCAACTGTTTCGGCGTGGCGTGGAGCCTGTAGTGCCGCTGGCGGAACTGCCGCGCCGCGACCTGCGCAAGTATTGAAGCGCAATCAAGGCGCAAGGAAGCGCCGATGCCTGGCGCCGACATGCCCGAAGCAACTTAACCATGACTGACGTGGCGCGCCGGTGCGGTATGCTGGCGCGCTTCGTCATTCGGCAAACGCCCCCTGCCCCATGAGCCTGAAGTCTCCCACCACCCTCTGGTCGCAGCTGTTCCAGCAGCATGTGCATTCGGGCCTGAGCCTGCAGGGCAAGATCCGCCAGATGCTGGTCTCGGCGATCCTTGACGAGCAGCTGCCGCAAGGCGAGCCGCTGCCCAGCAGCCGCGAGCTTTCGGCGCAGCTGCGGGTGGCGCGCAATACGGTGGTGCTGGCCTACCAGCAGCTGGTCGACGAGGGCTACCTGGTCGCGCGCGAGCGCAGCGGCTACTTCGTCAACCCGGAAATCCTGGGCACCCGCGTCAGCGGCGTCGCCTCGCTGCGCGGCGAACCGGTGCCGGCGCGCGCGGGCGAGCCCGACTGGGAACGGCGCTTCGTGTTCCGTCCCACGCAGCAGCGCAATATCGTCAAGCGCGCCAACTGGCGCGACTATCCCTACCCCTTTATCTACGGCCAGTACGACCCGGCGCTGTTCCCCACCGCGGACTGGCGCGAATGCTGCCTGAAGGCGCTGAGCGTGCTCGACATCCACGACTGGGCCCAGGACATGATCCTGCGCGACGACGAGTCGCTGGTGCAGCAGATCCGCACCCGCGTGCTGCCGCGCCGCGGGGTCTGGGCCGGCACCGACGAGATCGTGATCACCGTGGGCGCGCAGCAGGCGCTGTACCTGCTGGCCGACCTGCTGGTCAGCCCCGACACCCCGGTCGGCATCGAAGACCCCGGCTATCCCGACGCCCGCAATATCTTCGGCTCGCACACGTCGAGCCTGGTGCCGCTGCCGGTCGATGACCACGGCCTGACGTTATCCGACGCGCAGCGCGCCTGCGACTACGTCTACGTGACCCCCGGCCACCAGTGCCCGACCACCGTCACCATGCCACTGGCGCGGCGCCAGGCGCTGCTGCGCCAGGCCGAGGAAGCGGACTTCGTGCTGATCGAGGACGACTACGAGGCCGAGAGCCGCTTCGAGGGCGATCCCACGCCCACGCTCAAGAGCCTGGACCGCAGCAACCGCGTGATCTACGTCGGCAGCCTGTCCAAGAGCCTGGCGCCGGGCCTGCGCATCGGCTACATCGTCGGCCCGGCCGCGCTGATCGCGGAACTGCGCGGCGCGCGCCGGCTGATGCTGCGGCACCCGTCGGCGTATATCCAGCGCGCGTTCTCGCTGTTCCTGTCGCTCGGCCACTATGACGCGCACCTGCGCCGGCTGGCCGCCGCGCACCGGGAGCGCGCCGAAGCGGTGCTGGCGGCGCTGGCCACGCATATGCCCGACTTCCGCGCGGTGCCGATCGCCGGCGGCGCGTCGTGCTGGATCGAGGGGCCGTCCTGGCTCGACGCCGATGCGCTGGCACGGCTGGCAGAGCTGCAGGGCGTGCTGATCGAGCCCGGCAGCGTCTTCTTCATGGCCGAGCCCGCGCCGCGCAACGGCTTCCGGCTGGGCTACTCGTCGATCTCGCTGGACCGCATCGAGCCCGGCATCCGCGTGCTGGCCGGCGTCGCGCGTGAACTGCAGGCCACCGCCGGCAGTGCCAGCGCCCCCGCCGCCGTCACTTCCCGGGCCCGCCCCGCCGCCTGAGCGGCTGGCCCAAGCGATAGTCCCGAACTGGCGCTACAGCGCTGCGGCCGGTTTCCCTATCCTCGAGTCATGGCCGGTTCCCGATGGACCGGCACACAACACTCACGGAGACCAAGCCATGTCCAAGGACAACACCGCCGCCGGCATCGAACTGCTGCAAGCCTTCAACGACGCCTGGAACCGCCACGACATCGACGCGCTGATGGACTGCATGGCCGATGACTGCGTCTTCCACGGCGTGGCCGGCCCCGACCTGCTCGGCCGCAGCTTTGTCGGCCGCGAGGCGGTGCGCGAAGGCTTCCAGCTGGCTTGGCAGACCTTCCCCGATGCGCAATGGGTCGATGGCGACCACTTCGTCACGGGCGACCGCGGCGTCAGCGAATCGACCTTCCGCGGCACCCGCGCCGACGGCGCCCGCATCGAAGCGCGCATGGTCGACGTGTTCACCTTCCGCGGCGGCAAGATCGCGGTGAAGAATGCCTACCGCAAGGACCGCCCGCCGGTGGTGGCCGCAGCCTGAAGCGAGGAGACGCGCCATGCAAGCCGTAGCCCCCCGCAGCAGCCTCCTGGCCGGCGAGCAGTCGACCGCCCCGACCCGGCCGTACGACCCCGCCTACGACCCGCTGCACACGCCCACGCCCGGCCATGGCCGGGAATATGCGCCCACCTACTGGATCGGCACCGCGGGCGAGCCGCCCGCCGACGACGGCCCGATCACGCACGACATCGACGTCGACGTGGCCATCATCGGCTCGGGCTTCACCGGCCTGACCTGCGCCATCTTCCTGGCGCAGGAATACGGCATCAAGGCCACCGTGCTCGAGGCCAACCGCGTCAGTTGGGGCTGCAGCACGCGCAACGGCGGCCAGGCGCAATGCGCGTCGGGGCGGCTCAAGCGCTCGCAGTGGATCCAGCGCTACGGCCTCGATACCGCGCTGCGCCTGCATCAAGAGGTCTGCGACGGCATGGAGACCTTCAAGGGCCTGATCAAGGACATCGACTGCGATCCGCAGCCCGGCGGCCACCTGTATATCGCGCACCGCGACAAGGTGATGCCCGCGCTGGAGAAGGAAGCGAAGATCCTGCGCGAGGTGTTCAACTACGACGCGCGCATCCTCGATGCCGACACCGTGCGGCGCGAATACGTCGACGACAAGGAAGCCGCGGGCGCCATGCACGAACCCGAGGGCATCGGCATCCATGCCGGCAAGCTCGCCTTCGGCTATCTGCGCCGCGCGCGCGCGCTCGGCGCCAAGGTGCATCCGTCCAGCCCGGTGACGGGCTGGGAAACGCGCAATGGCGTGCACTACCTGCGCACCCCGGGCGGCATCGTGCGCGCCCGCGCCGTGGGCGTGGCCACCGGCGGCTATACTTCGCAGTCGCTGCACCGCGAGCTGAAGAACCGGCTGTTCCCGATCCTGTCGAACTCCATCGTCACGCGCCCGCTCACCGCCGATGAACTGGCCGCGTGCAACTTCCGCACCACGCAGGTCATCACCGACACCCGCATCCTGCGCCACTACTACCGGCTCATGCCCGACGGCCGCCTGCAGATCGGCAGCCGCAGCGCCATCACCGGCAACGACGCGCCGCAGGACCAGTACAAGCAGAAGCTGATCGCCGACATGCACCGCAAATTCCCCGCGCTGCAGGGTATCCAGATCGACTATTCCTGGTGGGGCTGGGTCGACGTCAGCCATGACATGATGCCGCGCATCACCCAGCCCGACCCGGCGCAGTCGATCTACTACGCCATGGGCTACGGCGGCAACGGCGTGATGTATTCCGCCCAGGCCGGCAAGCGCCTGGCGGCGCTGATCGCCGGCAAGTCGTCGGCGCTGCCGGAACTGCCCATCTTCGGCTCGCCGCTGCCGTTCCCCAATGTGCGCGAGATGGTGGAATCGCAGATGTTCGCACCGTTCCGGAGGCTGGGGCAGCGGGTGCTGTATCACTGGTATCACCTGAAGGACGACGTGCTGTAAGCAGTCTGGCGCTGCCGGCTGAAAGCGCACGCCATCCCTGCCACCGACCTTCGAACTCGCGATTGCGTACTCCCTCTCCCGCACGCGGGAGAGGGGAGCACACCGTCAGCCGCGTTGCGTTGAATCGATGCGTCAAGCGCGACCCCGCTTGTCAGACCCCCACCGACACCCGAACCAGCCCCCACCGCCTCCACACCCGGCAGCGCTGCGCAGTATGATGCCCAGGTCTCCCTCCGCGGGAGCATCGCGGCCACGCAGCGGCCGCAGTGCATCAGGAGGCACGCTTGGACCCGACCCGGCCGCTACCCGATTCCGCCCGCCCCGGCGACCTCATCGTCGCCCGGCCGGAAGGCCTCTATTGCCCGCCCGGCGACTTCTACATCGATCCGTGGCGCCCGGTCGAGCGCGCCGTCATTACCCACGCCCACTCCGACCACGCGCGCTTCGGCCATGCGCACTACCTGTGCGCGGCGCCCGGCCGCGGCGTGCTGCTGGCGCGGCTCCCCGGCATCCAACTCGATACCCTGCGCTACGGCGAACGCATCACCCACCACGGCGTCACGCTGAGCCTGCATCCGGCCGGGCACGTGCTGGGCTCGGCGCAGGTGCGGCTGGAGCATGGCGGGCAGGTCTGGGTGGCCTCGGGCGACTACAAGCTGGAAGCCGACGGCACCTGCGACCCGTTCGAGCCGGTGCCCTGCGACACCTTCATCACCGAAAGCACGTTCGGCCTGCCGATCTACCGCTGGCCGCCGCAGGCGACGCTGATGGCCGAAATCTTCGACTGGTGGCAGGCCAATGCCCGTGCCGGGCGCGCCAGCGTCGTCTACGCCTATACCTTCGGCAAGGCGCAGCGCATCCTGCATGGCCTGCTGCGGCATGCCGGCGGCGATGGCATGCCCGGCCCGGTGATCGTGCATGGCGCGCTGACGCAGCTCAACGCCGCCTATGCCGAGGCTGGCGTCGCGCTGCCGCCCACGGCACTGGTCTCCGAACTGCCCGCGCGCAGCCCGCTGCTGCGCCAGGCGCTGGTGGTGGCGCCGCCATCGGCGCAGCGCTCGCCCTGGCTGCGGCGTTTCGGCGATGCCTCCGACGCGTTCGCCAGCGGCTGGATGCAGCTGCGCGGCACGCGCCGGCGGCGCGGCGTCGATCGCGGCTTTGCGCTGTCGGACCATGCCGACTGGCCCGGACTGCTGCAGGCGATCAGCGCCACCGGCGCGGCCCGCATCATCGTGACCCACGGCAACGTGCCGGTGATGGTGCGCTACCTCGGCGAGCGCGGCTGGCAGGCGCAGGCCTTCGACACCGAGTACGGCGACGACGATGAAGCCGCGCGCCCGGACCCGGCGGTGTCCGCCGAAGCGGGCCAGGAAGCGGGCCACGAAAAGGCCGCGCCATGAAGGCCTTTGCCGACCTCTACGCCGCGCTGGACGGCACCACGTCGACCAAGGCCCGGCTGGCCGCGCTGGTCGAATACCTGCGCGTCGCGCCGCCCGAGGATGCCGCCTGGGCCGTCTATTTCCTGGCGGGCGGCAAGCCGCGCCAGATCGTGCCGGTATCGCTGCTGCGCGACCTCGCACGGCAGGCCGCCGACCTGCCCGACTGGCTGTTCGAGGAAAGCTACCAGGCGGTCGGCGATCTTGCCGAGACCATCGCGCTGCTGTTGCCGGAGCCGCGCGATGCCGACCACGCCGGCCTGGCGGAATGGGTCGAGCAGCGGCTGCTGCCGCTGCGCGGGCTGCCGCCGGAAGCGTTGCTGCCGCGACTCGATGCGCTGTGGCGCCCGCTCGATGCGCATGGCCGGCTGGTGCTGTTCAAGCTGATCACCGGCGCGTTCCGCGTGGGGGTGTCGCGCCTGCTGGTCACGCGCGCGCTGGGCGAGGTGGCCGGCATCGACCCCAAGCGCGTGGCCGAGCGCATGGTCGGCTACACCGATCTCTCGGCGCGCCCCGACGCGGCGCGCTTGCTGGCCCTGCTGGCGCCCGAGGACGAAGACGACCGCGCCCTGCGCGCCGGCGGCCAGCCGTATCCGTTCTTCCTGGCCCATCCGCTGCAGGCCCCGGCCGAGCAGTTCGACACCGTGCTGGGCGCGCCCGGCGCGTGGCTGGTGGAATGGAAGTGGGACGGCATCCGCGCCCAGCTGGTGCGGCGCGGCGGCCAGACCTGGCTGTGGTCGCGCGGCGAGGAACTGATCACCGAGCGCTTCCCGGAACTGCAGCAGGCCGCCGCGACGTTGCCAAACGGCACCGTGCTCGATGGCGAGATCGTGATCTGGCAGCAGGGGCGCGTGCAGCCGTTCGCGTTGCTGCAGCAGCGCATCGGCCGCAAGACGCTGAGCGCCAGGCTGCTGCGCGAAGCGCCCGCCATCCTGATGGCGTACGACCTGCTCGAGTGGCAGGGCGAGGACTGGCGTAGCCGCCCGCAGGCCGAGCGCCGCGCGCGGCTGGAACAGGTGGTCGCCGCGCACGTCCACCCCGCACTGGAACTGAGTCCGCTGGTGGACGCCGACAGCTGGGAACACTATGCCCGCCTGCGCGACGCATCGCGCGAGCTGGGCGTGGAGGGCTTCATGCTGAAGGCCGCCGGCGCGGCCTATGGCGCGGGCCGCACCAAGGATGTGGGGGTCTGGTGGAAGTGGAAGATCGACCCGTACTCGGTCGATGCCGTGCTGGTCTACGCGCAGCGCGGCCACGGCCGCCGCGCCAGCCTCTATACCGACTTCACCTTCGCCGTCTGGAACGGCCCGCCCGGAACGCCGGGGCGGGCGCTGGTGCCGTTCGCCAAGGCCTATTCCGGGCTGACCGACGCCGAGATGCGCGCGGTCGACGCCATCGTGCGCCGCACCACGGTCGAGAAGTTCGGCCCGGTGCGCAGCGTGGAGCCGACCCAGGTGTTCGAGCTCGGCTTCGAAGGCATTGCCCGCAGCGGCCGCCACAAGAGCGGCATCGCGGTGCGCTTTCCGCGCATGCTGCGCTGGCGCACCGACAAGCCGATCGAAGAGGCCGACACGCTGGCCACGCTCGAAGCGATGCTGCCGGCCACCGGCACGCCGCGCGAGGATGCGGCATGAACCCGCCCCGTGGCGCAAGCCGGCAAGCGACGGCGGCGGTCGACCCGGCCCTGCCCGACCCGCCTGCGTTGACCGTGGCCCAGGGCATGCAGGCGCTGTTCGACGCGCGCGGCTGGCAGCCCTTCGCCTTCCAGCGCGAAGTCTGGACCGCGATCGCGCGCGGCCAGAGCGGGCTGCTGCATGCCACCACCGGCACCGGCAAGACCTATGCGGCGTGGCTCGGCGCGCTGATGGCGTTCGCCACGCCGCGCGCGGCCCCGTCGCACGGCAAGCCCGCGCCGCCGCTGACCGTGCTGTGGCTGACGCCGATGCGCGCGCTGGCGGCGGACACCACGCGCGCGCTGCAGGCGCCGCTGGCCGAGCTGGACCTCGACTGGACCGTCGCGCTGCGCACCGGCGACACCGGCAGTGCCGAGCGCGCGGCGCAGCAGCGGCGCTTGCCGACCGCACTGGTGACCACGCCCGAAAGCCTGACGCTGATGCTGACCCGTGCCGACGCGCACGACACCCTGCGGCGCGTGCGCATGGTGGTGGTCGACGAATGGCACGAGCTGCTCGGCAACAAGCGCGGCGTGCAGGTGCAGCTGGCGCTGGCGCGGCTGCGGCAATGGCAGCCCGCGCTGATGGTGTGGGGGCTGTCGGCCACGCTCGGCAATCTGCCGCACGCGGCCGACGTGCTGCTGAGCGGCGTGCCCGGCGAGCGGCGCGTGCTGGTGCACGGCCATACGCCGAAGGCCCTGGTGATCGATACCCTGCTGCCCGACAACGCCAGCCGCTTCCCGTTTGCCGGCCACCTGGGCCTGTCGATGCTGCCGCACGTGGTCGAAGAACTGGCGCACGGCGGCACCACGCTGGTGTTCCTCAATACGCGCTCGCAGGCCGAGCTGTGGTACCAGGCGCTGCTCGACGCGCGCCCGGACTGGGCGGGCGAGATTGCCCTGCACCACGGCTCGCTCGACCGCGCGGTGCGCGAATGGGTCGAGCTGAACCTGAAGAACGGCGCGCTGCGCGCGGTGGTGTGCACCTCCAGCCTGGACCTTGGTGTCGACTTCCTGCCGGTGGAGCGCGTGCTGCAGGTCGGATCGCCCAAAGGGGTGGCGCGCCTGCTGCAGCGCGCCGGGCGCTCCGGCCATGCGCCGGGCCGCGCCTCGCGCGTGACGGTGGTTCCCACGCACAGCCTGGAACTGGTCGAGGCCGTGGCCGCGCGGCATGCGGTGCAGGCCGGCCGGATCGAGGCGCGCGAGTCGCCCGACAAACCGCTCGACGTGCTGGTGCAGCACCTGGTCACGGTGGCGCTGGGCGGCGGCTTCCGGCCCGAAGCATTGCTGGCCGAGGTGCGCTCCGCCTGGGCCTACCACGGCCTGACCGGCGAGGAATGGCAGTGGTGCCTGGACTTCGTGCGCCAGGGTGGCGCCACGCTGACGGCGTACCCGGATTTCCGCCGCGCGGTGCCCGACGACGAAGGCGTCTGGCGCGTGCCGGACGTGGGGCTGGCGCGGCGCCACCGCATGAGCGTGGGCACCATCGTCAGCGATGCCACCATGCAGGTGCGCTACTGGAGCCGCGCGGGCAGCGGCGGCGCCTCGCTGGGGTCGGTGGAAGAAGGCTTTATCGCCCGGCTCGCGCCCGGCGACTGCTTCCTGTTCGGGGGCCGGCTGCTGGAACTGGTGCGGGTGCAGGAGATGACCGCCTTCGTGCGCCGTGCGAGCGGCCGACGCCCGGTGGTGCCGCGCTGGAACGGCGGCAAGATGCCGATGTCGACCGAGCTGGCCGAGGCCGTGATCGACACGCTCGCCGCTGCCGCGGCGGGCCGGCTGGATCCGCGCGACACCCCCGAGCTGCCGCTGATCCAGCCGCTGGTGGACCTGCAGGCGCAATGGTCGGCCCTGCCCACGCGCCACACCCTGCTGGCCGAATCGCTGCATTCGCGCGAGGGCTGGCACCTGTTCCTCTATCCGTTTGCCGGCCGCTCGGTCCACCTTGGCCTGGGCAGCCTGCTGGCATGGCGGCTGGGGCAACAGGTGCCGGCCACGTTCTCGGTGGCCGTCAACGATTACGGGCTGGAACTGCTGGCGTCGGCGCCGGTGGACTGGGCCCGCTGGCTGCCGCAGGTATTGGCCGACGAGCGGCGGCGCGACCTGGCCGCCGACGTGCTGGGCAGCCTCAACGCGGGCGAACTGTCGTTGCGGCGTTTCCGCGAGATCGCGCGCATTGCCGGGCTGATCTTCCAGGGCTACCCCGGCGCGCCCAAGAGCGCGCGCCAGCTGCAGGCGTCGTCCAGCCTGTTCTACGAGGTCTTCCGCAAGCACGACCCCGGCAACCTGCTGCTGGGCCAGGCCGAACGCGAAGTGCTGATGCAGGAGCTGGACGCGCATCGGCTCGCCGCAACGCTGGAGCGGCTGGCGGCGCTGAAGCTGGACCTGCACGCGCTGAAGCGGCCCACGCCGCTGTCGTTCCCGCTGGTGGTGGAGTTCCTGCGCGAGAAGCTCAGCACCGAGAAGCTCGCCGACCGCATCGCCCGGATGCTGGCCGACCTGGAACTGGCGGCCGGACCCGAGCCCGGCGAAGCCGCGGGCATGCCGGCCGAAGCGACGGCCGATGCCGTTGCCGAGGCCGCGCGCTTCGGCATGGCCGACCATGCCGGCCCGTCCGCCAGAACACCGCGCCGGGCGCGCCGGCCACGCAAGCCGTCGAAGCCGTTGCCGCTGCTATGACGCCCGACGCCCGCACCTTGCAGCAGGGCGGCGCGATGGCGGTGGAGGCCGCCGGCGAAACGCTTTGGCTGCTGCCCGAACATGCGCTGTGGTGGCCGGCGGCCGACATGCTGATGGTGGCCGACGTCCACTTCGGCAAGGCCGCGGCGTTCCGCGCGCTCGGGCAACCGGTACCGCACGGCACCACCGGCGACAACCTGTCAGTGCTGACCCGGCTGGTGCGACAACTGCCGGTCGATGAACTGGTATTCCTCGGCGACTTCCTGCACGCGCGCGCCTCGCGCACGCCAGCGGTGCTGCAGGCGTTATACGACTGGCGCCAGGACCTGCCGGCGCCGTTGCGCTGCACGCTGGTGCGCGGCAACCACGACGCGCGCGCCGGCGACCCGCCCGCGTCGCTCGGCATTGCCGTGGTGTCCGAGCCCGCGGTGGCGGGCCCGTTCGCGCTCTGCCATATGCCCGGCACGTCGCCGCTGGGCTATGTGCTGGCGGGCCATCTGCACCCGGCCTGCCGGCTGCGCGGCAGCGGCGCCGACAGCCTGCGCCTGCCCTGCTTCCTGTTCGGGCCGCGCGGCGCCATCCTGCCTGCGTTCGGCGCCTTCACCGGCCATGCCACGGTGCGGCCGCAGGCCGACGAGCGCGCCTATGTGGTCGGCGGCGGCAGGGTCTGGCCAGTGGGCCCGGGGCGTCAGAACAACGTATAGCCGCCGTCGATGACGAAGGTATCGCCGGTGTGGTAGGCCGAGGCCGGGCTCATCAGGTAGACCGCGATGCCGGCGAAGTCGCTGCCCTCGCCCCAGCGGCGCATCGGCACGCGCTTGTGCACCATCTCCTGGAAGGCATCGTTGCCCTGCGCCGCGCTCGTCATCTCGGTCTTGATCCAGCCCGGCAGGATCGAATGGGCGCGGATGCCCTTGCGCGCATACTCGACCGCGAGCCCCCGCATCATCGAGATCACGCCGCCCTTGGTGGCGGCGTAGTGCTCGGCGCGCGGCGCGCCTTCGATGGCGGCGACCGAGGCCGTGCTGCACAGCACGCCGCCGTCGCCCTGCGCCAGCATCTGCCGCACCGCCGCGCGCAGCGTGAAGAAGGCGCCGTCCAGGTTGACGCGCAGGGTCCGGCGCCAGGCCTCGGTGGCGATCTGGTCGAACGGTGCCTTGCTGCCGCTGCCCACGCCGGCGTTGGCAAAGCAGCCGTCGATGCGTCCCAGCGCCGCCACCGTGCGCATCATTGCGGCGTCGACCGCCTGCTCTTCGCCCACGTCGCAAAGCTCCGTATGCACCTTGCGCCCGTGCCGGCCCAGCCGGTCCGCGGCGGCGGCATTCTTGTCCGCGTTGGTGCCCCAGATCGCGATATCGGCGCCGGCCACGGCCAGCCCCTCGGCAATGCCCAGGCCAATGCCGCCGTTACCGCCGGTCACCAGTGCCACCTTGCCGGTCAGGTCGAACGGATGCGTGCTCATGTCTGTCTCCTCGGATGGTTTTGTCGCTGTCTTGGCCGGACATTGTTGGCAAGACAGGCGCAAAAACTCGTCGTCGGAACAGATGAAATTGACCCAGCGGAAGGGGAAATCAGGGAAGCGGGCGTGGCGCCGCCACGCCGCACTGCAGCAAGGGCATCATGCGATGCCCGCGGTACGCGCATGCCGCGGCGATGCGCCGGCGGCGCGGCACGGCACGCTACGCGATGTGGTCTAGCGCAAGCCGAAGAAGCTGAGTACCGCGAGAATGATGACCACGGCTCCAACAAGCCAGACGATATTCATGACAGCTCTCCTTGTCCCAAAGGTCCCGACGCGGCCTCTACCGACGCCTTGTGGCGGGTGGATGGTCGACCCGGTCACATGACTCTCGGGCCAGCGATATACCCATCGCTGTCAGGAACTCCCGCAACATTCGTGCCTTGCGTTCCCGGTGCATCGGGCGGCGCACCAGCGACCGTTGCAGGTGCCAGTACACGCTGCGTGCGCCACGAATCCACGGATTACAAGGAAAGCCAGGGTCTTAATTACAACCGCATGACATGGCGGGCTGCGGCACTTGCAGCTGTGGCGACGCCTCCGCGCCTGGCGTGGTGCCGTACCTGAGCAGTTCGCCGGGAGTGCAGCCGAAATGCCGCTTGAAGCGCCGCCCCAGATGTGACTGGTCGGAGAACCCCACCAGCGTGGCCACCAGCGCCAGCGGATAGTCGCCAGAGCGGATCATCTCGCGCGCGCGCAACAAGCGCACGCGCTCGACATACGCCATCGGCGTTTCACCCATGCTGCGCTTGAACACGCGCGCGAAATGAAAGCGGCTGACATTGGCGAGATCTGCCAGCGCCTGCAGCGTCACCACCTCCGGGGTGCCATGGATATAGTCCAGGACCCTGCTCAGCGCATGAGGATGCAAGCCGCCGGGCGTCGGCGAGGCCCCCGGGTTGCCGACATTGAAGCGATGCACCAGATGGGCGGACAGCGCGCAGGACAGGGACTCGGCAATCAGCAGCTGCGCCGGATGCGCGGTGAGCTGGAGTTCTCGCGCGAGCGTGAAGATCAGGGTTTCGGCAAAGCCGTCGCGCACGCCGAAGCAATTGCGCAGCTGCTGTGTCCCGCGTGGCAGGCGCATGGTGGCATCGGCGGCTTCGTCCAGCAGCGTTGGCGGGACCCGGGCAATGACGATGGAGCCGGGCCGGTCCCAGCTCCAGCTGGACTCGACTTGCCGCGGATGCAGGCTGAGATTGCCGGGAAAGACGATGCTGCGATGGACCTGGCCCAGGCGCCGCTGCTCCAGCGAGGCATGTCCGGCCAGCCGCATCGCCAGCATGTCGTGGTCCAGCTCCGGCGACGACACCGCCCCGCCCGAGCGCCAGTGGTGGACCTGTACGGTGATGCCCGCCCACGGCCGTCCGCGGCTGCTGACATCGGGACTAACCGGCAACTCCGCATCGATAACGCCATGTCTGGTCGACGCTCGCATAGGCACTCAACCTCGCAAGGCCCAGGTCGGTAGCGTCGGGGCCAGGGCCAAGTCCCCGCTGCGCATGGAAGCATATGAAGTTATCGGGGCGAAGTAAACCGGCCTGCACACGCCCGGCGCGTGCCGCGGTCGAAGACGCAAGAATCGTCCACCGCAGCGCAACGTCGTTCTATTTCGATGACCGCCTGTGGCGGTAGCGTTGCGACGACTGCCCGCCAGTCCGAAGTCGCCATGCACCCTCCCGTAATCGCGACGGCCGAACACGCTCACCCTGCTGCAACTTGCAGAATGCGTCGCCCCGGTCGTTGCCGCAGCGGATTCAACGAACGGGTGCAAGCCTGCAGAGCGTCCGTCCCCACCGCTCAAGTCCATTGGGCCCAGCAAAGAGGAATGTCAACCATGTCAAGTCCTGTTCGTACCAACGGCAGCCAGCAACAGCCCGGCGATGCCGGCGGCTCGCCCCGCATGCCGCTGCGCATGACGATCAACGGCACGCCGCATCAGCTAGAAATCGATCCGCGCGAATCCTTGCTTGACGTACTGCGCGAGCGCCTGGACCTCACCGGCGCGAAAAAGGGATGCAACCAGGGCGCATGCGGCGCCTGCACGGTGCTGGTGAACGGGCGCCGCATCAACAGCTGCCTGACCCTGGCCGCGCTGTGCCACGAGGCGCAGGTCCACACCATCGAAGGCCTGTCGGCCCCCGGCGGCGCATTGCATCCGCTGCAGGCCGCGTTCATCGCGCACGACGGCTTCCAGTGCGGGTTCTGCACCGCCGGCCAGATCATGTCGGGCGTTGCCTGCCTCGACGAGGGCCATGCCGGCTCGGCCGACGAGGTGCGCTTCTGGATGAGCGGCAACATCTGCCGGTGCGGGGCGTACCCGGGCATCGTCGCCGCGATCGCCGAACTCGGGCAAAGGAAGCTGCCATGATTCCCTTCACCCTGCACAAGGCCGGCTCGGAAGCCGAAGCCCTGGCGGCCGCCGCTGCCGGCGCCCGCTTCATCGCCGGCGGCACCACGCTGGTGGACCTGATGCGCGAGCACGTGGAACAGCCCGCGCGCCTGGTGGACATCAACGCGCTGCCGCTGAACCATATCCGCGCGCAAGGCGACGAGCTGGTCATCGGCGCGCTGGCCCGCATGGCCGACGTGGCCGCGCATCCGGACGTGCTGCGGCTGCAGCCGGTGATCGCCGAGGCGCTGATCGAAGGCGCCTCGCCGCAATTGCGCAACATGGCCAGCATCGGCGGCAACCTGCTCCAGCGCGTGCGCTGTCCCTACTTCCGCATGCTCGACGCGGCCTGCAACAAGCGCGCGCCGGGCAGTGGCTGCGCGGCCGTCGACGGCCTGCACGCAGGCCATGCCATCCTG
This sequence comes from Cupriavidus sp. SS-3, assembly GCF_035818815.1. Lineage (NCBI taxonomy): Bacteria > Pseudomonadati > Pseudomonadota > Betaproteobacteria > Burkholderiales > Burkholderiaceae > Cupriavidus > Cupriavidus sp. SS-3. The sequence continues at coordinate 119,211 of NZ_JAYLVT010000007.1, read as the reverse complement.
GGCACGAGCGCGCATTGCAGCGCCACGCACCCGTCCGACCTTGCGGTCGCGCTGGTGGCACTGGATGCGGTGGTCCAGGTACGCGGCCCGGACGGCGCGCGCCACATCGCCGTGGAAGACCTGTACCGGCTTCCCGGCACCACGCCGCATCTGGAGCACACCCTGGCACCGGGCGAACTCATCGTCGAGGTCAGGGTTCCGGCGCTCTCGTGCGGGCGCACCGCGCGCTATCTGAAGGTGCGGGACCGGGCCTCCTATGAGTTTGCCCTGGTATCGGCCGCGGCGGCGTTCGAGCTCGGCGACGGCGTGATCCGCGCCGCCCGCCTTGCCTGCGGCGGGGTTGGCACGCGGCCATGGCGCATGCGCGCGGCCGAGCTGGCGCTGCAGGGCAAGCCGCCGACGCGCGCGAGCTTCGAGGCGGCGGCCTTGACCACGATTGCCGACGCCACGGCGCTGCCGGGCAACCGGTACAAGGTGGCCCTGCTGCAACGCACGGTGGTACGGGCCCTCGAACTGGCAGGAGAATGCAAATGAACACCAACCACATCGGCCAGCCGCACGCCCGCGTCGACGGCCGCGCCAAGGTCAGCGGCAGCGCGCAGTACGCCGCCGACTTCAACCAGCCCGGACAGGCCTACGCCGTCATCGTCGGCGCCTCGATCGGACTGGGGCGGCTGACGGAACTCGACACCGAAGCCGCGCAGCGCGTGCCCGGCGTGCTGGCGGTCCTGACCCACCAAAACACGCCAAAGCTGGCTTACGCGCCGCACAAGGGCTTTATCGATCCGGAGCATGGCGAGCGCCTGCACGTGCTGCAGGATGACCGCGTGCGCTTCTATGGCCAGCCCGTGGCCGTGGTCGTGGCACAGGCGCTGGACCAGGCCGAACATGCCGCCACCCTGCTGCGGATCGGCTATACCGCGCAAACCCCGGTCTGCGACCCGCTCGACCCGCGCGCCGAAGCCGTGGTGCCGGAGGCGGGACGCGAGCCGGGGCCGCACGCGGCGGACCGCGTACGCGGCGACCCCGACGCGGCACTTGCCGCCGCGGCCGTCAGCATCGATGCGCATTACGATGCCGCCCGCGAGAACCACGTGCCGATCGAGCCGAACGCCACCATTGCCGCCTGGGAAGGCGAGCGGCTGACGCTCTGGAGCAAGAGCCAGTTCGTGGTCAACGAGCAGGCCGAGATAGCGGCGATCCTGGGCCTCCCGGCCGGGAACGTCCGCGTGGTCTGCCCGTTCATCGGCGGCGCGTTCGGCACCAGCCTGCGCACCTGGCCCCACGTCACGCTCGCGGCGATCGCCGCGCGCGTGGTGGGCAGGCCGGTCAAGCTGGTGCTGTCGCGTCGGCAGACGTTTCATCTGGCGGGGCATCGACCGCGCACGGTACAGCGCGTGGCGCTGTCGTCCACGCCCGACGGACGGCTGACCGCCATCGTGCATGAAGGCAGCGGCGAAACCAGCCGCTACGAGCAGTTCGCCGAGGCGCTGACAGCGGTCACGCCGTTCCTCTATAGCTGTCCCAACGTGCGCACGCGCTACCGGCTGGTGCCGCTGGACATCAGCACTCCCACGTATATGCGCGGCCCGGGCGAGGCCACCGGCATTTTTGCGCTGGAATGCGCGATGGACGAGCTGGCGCACGCGCTCGGGATGGATCCGCTCGAGCTGCGCCGGCGTAATGAGCCCGGGCTTGACGAGGGCCTGCAGTTGCCGTTCTCGAGCCGCTCCATGCTGGCCTGCTACGAGCGCGGCGCCGATGCGTTCGGCTGGTCGCGCCGCACGCTCGCGCCCGGCTCCATGCGCGACGGCCGCCTGCGCATCGGCTGGGGCATGGCGTGCGCGAGCTACCCGGTGTTCCATGGCCAGGCCAGCGCGCGGGTGCGCCTGCTGGCCGACGGCACGGCCGAAGTCGAGGCCGCGGCCAGCGACATGGGGCCCGGCACCTATACCTCGATCACCCAGATCGCCGCGGAAACGCTGATGCTGCCGCTGGAGCGCGTGCGCTTCAGCCTGGGCAACTCTGACTTTCCGCCGACCCCGCCGCATGGGGGCTCGATGACGCTCGCGTCGGTGGGCTCGGCGGTGCGCGCTGCCTGCCTCGCGGCGCTGGACCGGCGCCGCGAGGCAAGCCATGGCAGCGGCATCATCGAGGCCAGCGCCACCGCAGGGCCGGATGCGGCGGTGCGTGGCCGGTTCTCCATGCACGCCTTCGGTGCGGTGTTCGTCGAAGTCGCGATCGATCCCGATGTCGGCACCATCCGGGTCCGGCGGGTGGTTGGCGCCTATGGCGCGGGCCGCATCGTCAACCCGCGGCTGGCCGCCAGCCAGTGCACCGGCGGCATGGTCGGCGGCCTCGGCATGGCGCTGATGGAGCGAACCGCGCTGGACCCGCGCGACGGCCGCCCGGTGAACGCGCACATGGCGGACTACCTGGTGCCCGTCAACCTGGATATCCAGGGGCTGGAGGCGCATTTCGTCGACGAGGTCGATCCTCACGTCAACGAACTGGGCGTCAAGGGACTCGGTGAGATCGCGCTGGTGGGGGTCGCCCCGGCCATCGCCAACGCCGTCTTCCACGCCACCGGGAAGCGTGTGCGGGAGCTGCCGATCCGCATCGAGCACCTGGTGGAGCACTAGCGGCCTGACCGCCTGCGTGGCCATGACTGGCGCTATGATGGGTGCATTCCCAACCTCTGGTTGCCAGTCATGGACAAGGCCCGGGTCCTCACCCTCTTTCTCGGCGTGGTGCGCGCCGGCAGCTTCCGGCGTGCCGCGGTCGAGGCCGGCGTCACGCCGCAGGCGGCGAGCAAGGCGGTGCGCACGCTCGAGGCCCACCTGGGCGTGCGCCTGCTGCACCGGACCACGCGCAAGCTCAGCCTGACCGAGGAAGGCGCGCGCCTGTTCGAACTGACCGCCCCCGGCATGCGCCAGCTCGACGAGGCGCTCGAGCAGGTCCGCGCCAGCCGCGGCGACGACGACGGGCTGATCCGCCTGACCGCGCCGCCGTCGCTCGGCAGCCGGGTGCTGGTGCCGCTGGTCAAGGGCTTCCGCGACCAGCACCCCGGCATCGGCTTCGACGTGGTACTGAGCGATCTCTTCACCGACCTGGTCGAAGCCAGGATCGACGTGGGCTTCCGCGTCGGCACCAGCCCCGGCCAGAACCTGGTGGCGCGGCGCCTGTGCGACCTGCCGCTGGTGATCTGCGCCGCGCCGGAGTACCTGGCCCGGCACGGCGAGCCGACTACGCTCGACGACCTGCTGCGGCACCAGTGCACCGGCTTCCGCCGACCTGCCACCGGCCGCATGGTGCCGTGGGAACTGCAGGTGGACGGCAACCTGGTGTACCAGGAGCTGCCGGCCGTGGCCAGCTTCAACGACGTGGAAACCGAGGTCGAGGCGGTACGCGCCGGCATCGGCATCGGCCAGCTGCCCGCCTACATGGTCCATGCCGACCTGGTCAGCGGACGCCTCAGGGCCATCCTGCCCGGATACAGCAGCAGCCAGGTCGGGCTGTACATGTACTACCCGCACCGCAGCCAGATGCCGGTGCGGGTCCGGCGCTTCATCGACTTCGTGGTGGCGGCCTCGCGCGGCGCGGAACAGTCGTTGTCACGGCTGGTGGGGGTGGTGGACTAAGGCGTCCATCGCCGGCTGGTGCCACCGCGCTCTCAGCCGGCGCCACCACCCGCATAGATCAGCGGCCACAAGCGCCCTCTCCTTCTCCCGGGCCTGACTCCCATTTCCTTCTATCCCCCTGCACGTTGCCTTTCGCTTGACTTTTTCTCAACCGAAAGCGCCTGAAATATCGTTTGTCGCGCGGCCCGCCGGCGACAACCATTACACCAGGCCCAACCGCAGGAGACAGCCATGTCAGACCAGCCCTATCCGCTCTGGAGCGCGGAACCCGTCCCCCATCTGCTTGCCTCGCGCGAGCGCGCCACCGGCGCCTGGACTTTCCCGGCGCTGCCCGCCGACTCGCCGCTGGCCGAGGGCCATGAGGCCGTCGCCATCGCCGGCACGGGCACGCTCTACAGCTATACCGTGATCCACCCCGCGCCCAAGACCGGGCAGCCGCCGTACGCGCTCGGCTATGTCGATTTCGTCGGGCCGGTACGCATCTTCGGTCGCCTGCTGGGCGCCGCGCGCCCGGTCATCGGCGCGCGCTACGCGCCGCGGCATGACGCCGAGCTTGGCTATGTGTTCGAAGCCGTCCCCGCCTGAACGATCGAGAGAAGGAAAAGGTAAGCACCATGCAGGACATCTACATCCACGGCGGCGCAATGACGCCGTTCGGCCGCCATCCTGGCGTGCTGGCGCCGGAACTGGCGCAAAAGGCCATCCTGAAGGCACTGGCCGACGCCGACGTGCCGGCCGGCCGCATCCAGGCGGTCTATTGCGCCAACGTACTGGGCGGCATGATCCTCGGCCAGCTCATCGTGCGCGACCTGGGGCTCAAGGGCATCCCGGTCTACAACGTCGAGAACGCCTGCGCCAGCGGCGCCACTGGCGTGCACCTGGCCCGGCACGCGCTGCTGGCCGGGCAATACGACACGGTGCTGGTGTTCGGCATCGAGCAGCTCACGGCGCTCGGCGGCGGCACCATCCCGTTGCAGCGCAACGACCACAAGACCGAGCTCTATGCCAGGTCCGGCATGGTGCTGCCCGCGGTCTATGCGATGCGCGCCACGCGCTTCCTGTACGAGCGCGACGCCCGGCCGGCCGACCTGGCCGAGGTTGCGGTCAAGAACCGCCACCACGGGTCGCTCAACCCGTACGCGCAGCAGCGCAACACCACCACGGTCGAAGAAGTGCTGGCCTCGCGCATGATCGCCGAGCCGCTGACGCTGCTGCAATGCTGCCCGTCGCAGGTCGATGGCGCCGCCGCGCTGGTGCTAAGCACGCACCGCCCGGCGCAGGCGCGGCCGGTGAAGGTGCTGTCGTCGGTGGTGGTGTCGGGGATGCGCGAAGAGGCCGACGACGACATCCTCGATGCCGAGATCACCGCGCGTGCCGCGCGCCAGGCTTACGTGCAGGCCGGACTGGGGCCGCAGGACGTCGACGTGGTCGAGTTGCACGACGCCTTCACCATCGCCGAGCTGCTCTACTACGAAGCCCTCGGACTGGCGCCGCGCGGCGAGGCCGTGGCCCTGCTCAGGTCCGGCGCCACGCGCCTGGGCGGGCGCGTGCCGGTCAACCCCAGCGGCGGGCTGCTGGCCAAGGGCCATCCGCTCGGCGCCACCGGCGTGGCGCAAATGGTCGAGATCCTGTGGCAGCTGCAGGGCCGCGCCGGCGCACGCCAGGTGGCGGAGGCCCGCATCGGCCTGACGCAATGCACCGGCGGCGGCATCGCGGGCGTGGACCATGCCGCCTCTTCCGTACACCTGCTGGGAGTCTGAGATGCGCACACAAAACTTCAATCCCGCGCACGTGGCGGTGGTGACCGGTGCCGCGCGCGGCATCGGCCTGGGCATCGCCACGCAGCTGGCGCGCCAGGGCCTGGCCGTGGCCCTGCTCGACCGCGACGCGGCCGCGCTCGATGCCGCCGTCGGCGCGCTGGTTGCCGAGGGCTTCGATGCCTTCGGCGCCAGTGCCGACCTGACCGACTCGGCCGCCGTCAACGACGCCTTCGCGCAGGTGCAGGCACGCACTGGCCGCGTCGACTACCTGGTCAACAACGCCGGCGCGGTGCGCGACATGCGCTTCCTGAAGATGAGCGACGAAGACTGGGACCTGGTCGTCGACACCAACCTGCGCTCGCAATTCCTGTGCTGCCGCGCGGCGCTGCCGGGCATGGTCGAGCGCGGCTACGGCCGCGTGGTCAATATCTCGTCGCGCGCCTGGCTGGGCGGCTTCGGGCAGGCCAACTATGCCGCGGCCAAGGGCGGCGTGGTCAGCCTGACGCGTTCGCTGGCGATTGAATTCGCGGCCAAGGGCATCACCGTCAACGCGGTGGCGCCGGGCATTGTCGATACCCCGCTGTTCCGCGGTTTTGCGGCGGACGTGCAGGCCAGGCTGCAGAAATCGGTGCCGGTGCAGCGCATCGGCACCGCCGACGATATCGCCAATGCGGTCAGCTTCTTCCTCGACCCGCGCGCGTCGTATGTGACCGGGCAGGTGCTCTATGTCTGCGGCGGGCGCAGCCTGTCGTCGCCCAGCGTATAAGGAGTCCGCCATGACTGTACGACGCCATCTCGAAGGCGCGGTCGCGGTGCTGACCATCGACCGGCCCGAAGCGCTCAATGCGCTGGACGTTGCCACCCTGCGCGAACTGCGCGACCACCTGGCCGAAGTGCGCGACCGCGACGACCTGCGCGTGGCGGTGCTGACCGGCGCCGGCACGCGCGCCTTCTGCGCGGGCGCGGACCTGAAAGGCACGCGCGAATCGCCTGCCAGCTACGCGCAGGCGCTGTTCCGCGCCCCGGATCCGGCCGCCGAACTGGGACTCTATATTCGCCTGATGGACCTGACCGACCTGGGCCTGTGCAAGCCGCTGATCGCGGCGATCAACGGCCACTGTCTCGGCGCGGGTCTGGAGCTCGCGCTGCAATGCGATGTGCGGATCGCATCGGCACAGGCGAGCTTCGGCCTGCCCGAAACGGCGGTTGGCTCGATCCCGGCGGTCTCGGGACTGCACCGGCTGCTGAAGGCCGTGCCGGCGGCGCATGCAATGCAGATGGTGCTGACCGGCGAGCGGATCGATACGGAACACGCGGCCCGCATCGGGCTGGTCAGCGAGACGGTGGCGCCGGACGTATTGCTCGACCGCGCGCTGGCGATCGCCGCGCGCATCGCCGCCAATGCGCCGCTGGCGGTGCAGGCGGTCAAGCGGCTGTCGCGCCAGACCAGCCACCTTGGCGAAGCCGACGCGCAGCAGCTCACCGAGCTCTACTGGGGCGTGCTGCGCGATACCGCCGACCGTACCGAGGGCCGACAGGCTTTCGCCGAGAAACGCCAGCCCCGTTTCAGCGGGCGTTGAGCGTTCGAGAACCCATCGAAAGGAGACAGAACATGACTGGCATGACCCGATTCGCACGCATGGCGCTGGCCGCCATGCTGTCGGCCACGGCGCTGGGCGCGGCGGCGCAGGCGCCCTTCCCCGCGCAGAAGCCGATCACGCTGGTGGTACCGTTCGCCCCGGGCGGCGGCAACGATATCCTGGCGCGGCTGATCGCGCCCAAAATGGGCAAGCTGCTGGGCCAGACCATCGTGATCGAGAACAAGCCGGGCGCCGGCGGTAACCTCGGCACCGATTTCGTCGCTCACGCGGCACCCGATGGCTATACGCTGGTGATCGCCTCTAGCCAGGTCACGATGAACCCCTTTCTCGGCACCAAGGTGCCTTTCAATATCGAGCGCGACTTCGCGCCGGTGGGGCGCATCGCCGCGGTGCCGATCATGCTGGTGGCCAATCCGGAGCAGCCGTTCCGCACCCTGCAGGACTTCATCCAGTACAGCCGCGCCAACCCCGGCAAGCTCAGCTACAGCAGCCCGGGCAACGGCACGCCGCAGCACCTGGCCGGCGAAGTCTTTGCCAAGCTCAATCGCACCGAACTGCTGCACATCCCGTATCGCGGTACGGGGCCATCGATCACCGACCTGATGGGTGGCCAGGTGCAGGTCTCGTTTGCAACCATTGCGTCGGCAATCCAGTATGTGCGCGCCGGCAAGCTGCGCGCGCTGGGCATTGCCGGCAACAAGCGCACGGCGCTGATGCCCGACCTGCCCACCTTTGCCGAGGCCGGCGTAGTCGGCTACGACGCCGAGCTGTGGTACAGCCTGCTGGCGCCGGCGCGCACGCCTGGCGCGGTGGTCGACAAGCTCAACGCCGCGCTGGTCGCCGCGCTGAAGTCCCCCGACATCGCCGAGCAGATGGCCAGGCAAGGCTTCGAGCCGCAGGCCTCGTCGCCGGCCGAGCTGAAGGCCCATATCGGCAAGGACCTGGCGCGCTGGCAGCGGCTGATCCAGGACAACGGCATCAAGGTGGCGCTATGAACGCGCCCGCCCTTGCCGCCACGGCGCAACCCACGCTGCGCAACGCCCTGGACGGCCTGACCGTGATCGACTTCACGCAGATCGGCGCCGGGCCGACCTGCACCATGCTGCTGGCCGACATGGGCGCCAGGGTCATCAAGGTGGAGCCGCCCGGCGGCGAACTCGGCCGCGGCCTGGGCCCCGCATGGATCGGCGACGACAGTGCGCTGTTCCACGGTTTCAACCGCAACAAGCTGGGCGTGGCGCTCGACCTGAAGTCCGCCGACGGCGTGGCGGTGGCGCGCCGCCTGGTCGCGACCGCCGACATCGTGGTCGAGAGCATGCGTCCCGGAGTGATGGCGCGCCTCGGCCTCGATCATGCGCAACTGGCGGCCGACCATCCACGGCTGATCTACTGCTCGATCTCGGCCTACGGCCAGCACGGACCCTATGCGCAGCGCGCCGGCGTCGACGGCATCCTGCAGGCCGATGCCGGCCTGATGAGCCTGACCGGCACGCCCGACGGCGAACCCTGCAAGGTGCAGGCGCCGGTGGTCGACGTCATGACCGGCTATGTGGCCTGCATGGGCGTGCTGGCCAAGCTGGCGCAGCGCGCGCGCGACGGTCTGGGCGGACATCTCGACGTCAGCCTGTTCAATGCGGCGCTGGCGCTGCAGCAGTCGTCCCTGACCAGCTATGGCGCCGACGGGCAGTTGCCGCAGCGCATCGGCAGCGCCGCCCCCTACTCCGCGCCCAACCAGGCCTTCCGGACCGCCGACGGCTGGATTATGGTGGCGGCCTACATGCCCGAGCGCTGGCGCCGGCTGTGCGATGTGCTGGGCCAGCCAGGCCTCGCCGACGACCCGCGCTTTGCCACCCCGGCGCTGCGCGTGGCCAATCGCGCCGCCATGGTGGCAGCGCTGACCGCCGCCTTCGTGAAGCACTCCACCGAGTGCTGGCTGGCGTTGCTGCACGAGGCCGACATCCTGTGCGCGCCGGTGGCGAACTACGAGCAGGTCCTGGCGCATCCGCAGGTGGCGGCCAACCGCATGATGCAAAGCGTGCAGCACGACACGCTGGGCGAACTCCGCATGCCGGGCTTCCCCATCAACAGCGCGCAGGAGAACGCGCTGCCGGCACGGCCGGCGCCGGCGCTCGGCCAGCACACCGAGGCCGTGCTGGCCACACTTGGCTACAGCCGCGACGAGATTGCGGCCCTGTCGGCAGCGGGCGCGGTCCACTGCGGCGTGGCGGCGGCGCGAACGCAGGCAGCCCCGCCGGCGACCGCGACCGCGACCGCGTAAGCCTGCGCCGCTTCAGCCCTCCTGCGCCGTTTCAGCCCTGCGCCTCAACCCTGCGCTTCGAACTGCGCCAGCAGCCACTGCCGGAACACCGCCATGCTCGGGCTCTCCTTGCGCTCCGCCGGCGTCAGCAGGTAGTAGGTGAAATCGCCCATGTCCACGGTCTGGCGGAACGGCGCCACCAGCCGGCCCGCATCGAGGTCGGCCGCCACCAGGAAGCGCTGCGCCATCGCAAAGCCCTGGCCTTCGACCGCCGCCGCATAGGCCATGGCCGAGCTCTGGAAGGTCATGCCGCTGCGCGCGTCGACCGCCTTGTCGGCGCGCGCGGCTTTGAGCCAGTGGCTCCAGTCATCGGGCCGCGCGATCGAATGCAGCAAGGTCTGGTGCTGCAGGTCGGCGGCGCGCTTCACCTTCGGCCCCGCGTCCAGCAGCGCCGGGCTGCACACCGGCACCAGGATGTTCGACACCAGCCGGTAGGCGTTGACGCCGTGCCACCTGCCGTCGCCCAGCCGGATGGCGCCATCGATATCTTCCCTGCGGAAGTCGACCGGATCGAGCGAGGCCGTCAGCAGCACCTCGATGCCGGGATTGGCGGCATGGAAGCTCGACAGGCGCGGGATCAGCCAGCGCATGGCAAAGGTGGTATAGGCGCGCACCTTGAGCTGCCTGCGCCGGGCGCGCTTGCCCAGCCGGCGCGTGGCTTCGCGCAGGTCATCCATCGCCCGGGTCACGGCGCGGTAGTAGTCCTCGCCGGTGCGGGTCAGCGAGATCTGGCGGTGGCCGCGATGCAGCAACTGCACGCCCAGGCCCTGTTCGAGCGCGCGGATCTGCCGGCTGACGGCGCCAGGCGTGACGTGCAGCTCTTCGGCCGCGACGGTGATGCTGAGATGCCGCGCAGCCGCCTCGAAGGCGCGCAACGCGTTCAGTGGGGGCAGTTTGTCCATGCCGGCGAGTCTGCCATACGGTTGAGGTTTGCTCAATCGAGGCGGACGCAAATCCATTGGCAACTCACGGTTGCCATTGAAACGCCATTGTGGTGGCTAGTGTTGCCTGCGTGGTCCGCCTAAATTTGTCTCCGTGGCCCCCGCCATCCGACATCGCAGTCCAACACCACGCAACCGCAAAGGAGATTCACCATGTCCGCCATCCAAACCCAAGCCATCCCCACCCACCCCGCCGGCGCCGGCGCCAAGGTCTGGTTCATCACCGGCGCCTCGCGCGGCTTCGGCCTCGAGCTGACCCGCGCCGCGCTGGCCCGCGGCGACCGGGTCGTTGCCACGGCGCGCAATCCGCAGGCCGTCATCGGCGCCGTGGGCGAGCATGAACACCTGCTCGCGGTGGCGCTCGATGTCACCAGCGAAGACCAGGCGATCGCTGCTGCCGAGGCCGCGGTGGCGCGCTTCGGCCGCATCGACGTGCTGGTCAACAACGCTGGCTACGGCCTGCTGGGCGCGGTGGAAGAGGCCTCGGCCAGGGAGGTCGAGCAGCAGTTCGCCACCAATGTGTTCGGCGTGCTGGCAGTGACACGCGCGGTGCTGCCGCAGATGCGCCGCCAGCGCAGCGGCCATATCGTCAACATCTCGTCGATCGGCGGCTATGCCGCGTATCCGGGCTGGGGCGTGTACGGTGCCACCAAGTTCGCGGTCGAAGGGCTGACCGAAGCGCTGTCGGCCGAGCTGGCGCCGCTGGGCGTCCGTGCCACGGTGGTCGAACCGGGCTTCTTCCGCACCGATTTCCTCGATGCCAGCTCGCTGGTGCGCGTCGGCACGGAGATCGGCGAGTACGCGGAGACGGTCGGCGCGATGCGCGCGCACATGGCCTCGGCCAACCACCAGCAGCCCGGCGATCCTGCCCGCCTGGCCACCGCCCTGCTCGCGCTGGCCGACAGCGATAACCCGCCGGTGCGGCTGCCGCTGGGTTCCGACACGGTCGCGCGCATCGCCGACAAGCACCGCAAGGTGGAAGGCGAGCTGGCCGCGTGGCATGCGCTGGCGGTTTCGACCGACCACGCCGACGCGCGCGGCTGAGCCCGCGCCACACGCCACACGGTTTGCTGCACTGCAGCCAAGCCTGTGCGTCTCCAGAAGACGCCGGCCGAGCGCCGGCCTCTTCACTTGAAGTCGCCCTTGCGTCGGGCATTGCACGGTATCGGCACGCATATATGTCGCTTCCGCCAAATTTCGCCAATAATGCCCTGAGAGTCATTGCCGGACGAACCGAGAGCCACCATGCACGAGAGTCCCGATGCCATCCGCACTGTCGCCCTGCTCGGGCACGCAGGAAGCGGCAAGACCTCGCTCGCCGAGGCGCTGCTGCACAAGGGCGGTGCGGTGCACACGCCTGGCAGCGTCGAACGCGGGTCCACCGTGTGCGACAACGATCCGCTCGAGCGCAAGTACAAGCGCTCGCTCAGCGCCGCGGTCGCCCACCTGGACTACCGCGACACCCGCATCTACCTGATCGACACCCCGGGCTACCCGGATTTCTCCGGGCACGCCATCAGCGCGCTGGCCGCGGTCGAAACCGCGGCCATCGTCATCAATGCGCAGACCGGCATCGAAATGACCACGCGCCGTGCCATGGCGTGGGCGCAGGCGCGCCAGCTGTGCCGGATGATCATCATCAACGGTATCGACGGCGAGAAGGTCGACCTGCCCGCGCTGCTGGCGCAGATACAGGAGGCCTTCGGCAAGGAATGCCTGCCCATCAACCTGCCGGCCGACCACGGCGGCAAGGTGGTCGACTGCTTCTTCAATCCGGCCGGCGAGTCGGATTTTTTATCGGTGGCGTCCGCCCACGACGCGCTGATCGACCAGGTGATCGAGATCGACCCCGAGCTGATGGAGCTGTACCTGGAGCAGGGCGAGGCCATCACCCCCGAGCAACTGCACGCGCCGTTCGAGCGCGCGCTGCGCGAAGGCCACCTGGTGCCGATCTGCTTTACCTCGGCCGTCACCGGCGCCGGCATCGAGGCATTGCTGGACGTGTTCGTGCGGCTGCTGCCCAATCCCACCGAAGGCAACCCGCCGCTGTTCTACCGCTCCACCGGCGCGGATGCCGAGGGCACCGAACAGCGCCAGGCGGTGCGCGCCGAACCGGTGCCGGACAAGCATGTGCTGGCGCATGTGTTCAAGGTGGTGATCGACCCCTATGTCGGCAAGCTGGCGATCTTCCGCATCCACCAGGGCACGGTCACGCGCGACAGCCAGCTCTATATCGGCGAAGGGCGCCAGCCGTTCAAGGTGGCGCACCTGCTGCGGCTGCAGGGCAAGGAGACCCAGGAAGTGCCGCGTGCCGGCCCCGGCGATATCTGCGCGGTGGCCAAGGTCGATGAACTGGGCTTCGACGCGGTGCTGCACGACGCCACCGAGGACGGCAACATCCACCTGACGCCGCTGGAATTTCCCACCCCCATCTATGGCCTGGCGATCGAGCCGGCGCGGCGCGGCAACGAGCAGCGCCTGGCAGAAGTGCTGCACAAGCTCAGCGCGGAAGACCCCTGCCTGCGCGTCGAGCATCCGGCCGGCACCAACGAGACCGTGGTGTTCGGCCTGGGCGAGTTCCACCTGCGCTGCGCGCTGGAGCGGCTGACCGAGCAGTACAAGCTTGAAGTGGCAACGCGCCCGCCCAAGATCGCCTACCGCGAAACCATTGGCGCCAGGGCCGAAGGCCATCACCGGCACAAAAAGCAGACCGGCGGCGCGGGACAGTTTGGCGAGGTGATGCTGCGCATCGAGCCGCTGGCGCGCGGCGCGGGCTTCGATTTCGTCGATGCGGTCAAGGGCGGCGCGATCCCCGGGCAGTTTATTCCGGCGGTCGAGAAAGGCATCCGCCAGGCGCTGGACAGCGGTCCGCTGGCGGGCTTTCCGATGCAGGATGTACGCGTGACCGTGTACGACGGCAAGAGTCATCCGGTCGATTCCAAGGAAGTCGCGTTCGCGACCGCCGGACGCAAGGCCTTTATCGATGCGGTGCTCAAGGCCAGGCCGAGCGTGCTCGAGCCGATCGTCGACATCGAGGTCACGGCGCCTGGCAGCGCCATGGGCGATATCATCGGCGACCTGTCGACCAAGCGCGGTCAGGTCCATGGCACGCGCACCGCGGCCGGCAATACGGTGATCGTCGCCGGGCAGGTGCCGCTGTCGGAGCTGAACGACTACCAGTCACGGCTGAACAGCATCACCGGCGGGCATGGCAGCTACACCATCCAGTTCAGCCACTACGACAACGTGCCGCCCGCGCAGCAGGAGAAGATGGCGGCGCGGCACAAGGCGCAGCCGGATACGGACTGAAGGCATTACGCCGAAGATTTACGCGCACAATGCCGCGGGTGTGCTCCCTCTCCCCCAAGCGGGAGAGGGAATACACAAGCGGTTGGCGGGAGACAAAGCAAGTTCAATACGTCTCCAGATGCAAGCGCCCCTCCCGCTTCAACCGCTCAGCCACCCCCTCCCAATTCAACCCCGCCTGCTGCGCCACATCGCGCAGCGCCAGCACCACGCCCTCTTCCATGCTCTTCAGCCCGCACACATAGAAGTACGTGTCAGGGCTGGCCAGCAGTGCCGCCAGGTCCGCCGCGCGCTCGCGCATCAGGTCCTGCACGTAGCGCTTCGGCTGCCCCGCCGTGCGCGAGAACGCCAGGTTGATGTCGATGAAATCCTTGGGCAGCTTCTGCAGCGGACCGAAATAAGGCAGTTCCTCCTGCGTGCGCGCGCCGAAGAACAGCATCAGCTTGCCGCCGTCGAACTTGCCCGCCTTGCGCAGGCGCCGGCGCCATTCGGTCATCGCCCGCATCGGTGCGCTGCCGGTACCAGTGCAGATCATCACGATGTTAGAGCGCGGATGGTTGGGCATCAGGAAGCTGGCGCCGAACGGGCCGATCACCTCGACCTTGTCGCCCACCTTCAGGTCGCACATATAGTTCGAGCCGACACCGCGCACGGGATTGCCGTCGTGGTCCTGCAGCACGCGCTTGATGGTCAGCGACAGGTTGTTGTAGCCGGGGCGCTCGCCGTTGCGCGGACTGGCGACCGAATACTGGCGGGCATGGTGCGGTCGGCCGCCGGCGTCGGTGCCCGGCGGCACGATGCCGATCGACTGGCCTTCCAGCACCGGGAACGGCGTGGTGCCGAAGTCCAGCACGATGTGGTGGGTGTCGTAGTCGCGGCCGACCTCGGTCACGCGCACGTTGCCGGTGACGGTGGCGGTGATGGTCTTGGTGGGCGCCTTGGCGCCATACAGGTTGGTGTAGGCATGCGCGGCGGACCACGGCGGCACGGTGGCGCCGTAGCGGGCGCTGTTGAAGGCCTCCTCGGCGCTGCCGGCCAGCGGCGATGCCGTGGGAACCTCCGGCGCTGCCGGCTGCAGGCCGGCGCCAGGGGCCATGTCGGCGAGCTGCTCCGGCGACAGTTCATCCGGCAGCGCGTCCCAGGTCAGCTGCTCGTCGACGCTATAGGCGCGCAGCTTCGGCACGTCGCGCCAGTTGTCGATCGATCCGGTCGGACACGGGGCAATGCAAGCCATGCACAGGTTGCACTTGTCGGCATCGACCACGTAGTTGCGCGAGTCATGGGTGATCGCGCCCACCGGGCAGGTGGCTTCGCAGGTGTTGCAGCGGATGCAGATCTCGGGATCGATCAGGTGCTGCTTGATGACTTGAATTTCTGCCATGTCCATGGCGGTCTCCAGAAATCAGAGGGCTTCCAGGGCGTATAGGCCGTGCCCGCGGTGTTCCCCTCTCCCCTCAGGGGCGAGGGCAGGGTGAGGGGTGGTTTAAGCACCGGCGCTTCGTTGAAGCTCCCGCCCTCACCCCCGCCGCCCCTCTCCCGCATGCGGGAGAGGGGAGCAAACCCGCAGGAAGGCTCGCCTCAGTTAAACCGCACGTACTCGAAATCCACCGGCTGCCGGTTGATACCCATCACCGGCGGCGCGATCCAGTTGGCGAACTTGCCCGGCTCGACCACGCGGCCCATCAGGCTGGCGACAAAGGCGCGGTCGCCGTCGGTGGGCAGCCACTGGTCGCGGAAGTCGCGCCATTCAGCGTCGGAGATCACACGGCCGTCGGGCGAGACCTTGACCCCGGCGAGCGCGCCGATATTGCGGTGGAAGGCCTTGTGCGGCACCTTCAGGCGGAACGGGATGCCAGCCTTGTCGATGACCTTGTTCCAGCGCTCGATGCCGGCCATGCTGTCCTTGATGTAGTCGTCGCGCAGCACCTCGTTGAGCGCGTTCAGCATCGGCACCTCTTTCTCGGTCAGCTGGCCGTTCTGCGCCTGCAGGATGCGGTAGGTCTGCCCCTTTAGCACGTGGTCGTCCATGCGCTTGCCCTCTTCGTAGCGGCCTTTCAGGCCGGTGCTGTAGAAGGTGGCGGCGTTGCTCGACTCGTCGGCACCGAACAGGTCGATGGTGACGCTGTAGTGGAAGTTCAGGTAGCGCTGCAGCGTCGGCAGGTCGATCACGCCGGCGGCGCGCAGCTTCGCCGGGTCATCGGTCTTCAGCTCGTTCATCACCTGGCAGGTGCGCTGGATCACGCGCGACACGCCGGACTCGCCGACGAACATGTGGTGCGCTTCCTCGGTCAGCATGAACTTGGTGGTCCGCGCCAGCGGGTCGAAGGCGCTCTCGGCCAGCGCGCACAGCTGGAACTTGCCGTCGCGGTCGGTGAAGTAGGTGAACATGAAGAACGACAGCCAGTCGGGCGTCTGTTCGTTGAACGCCTGCAGGATGCGCGGGTTGTCCTGCTGGCCGCTGCGGCGTTCCAGCAACGCCTCGCCCTCTTCCCGGCCGTCGCGGCCGAAGTACTTGTGCAGCAGGTAGACCATCGCCCACAGGTGGCGGCCCTCTTCCACGTTCACCTGGAACAGGTTGCGCAGGTCGTACATGCTGGGCGCGGTCAGGCCGAGATGGCGCTGCTGCTCCACCGATGCCGGCTCGGTATCGCCCTGCGTCACGATGATGCGGCGCAGGTTGGCGCGATACTCGCCGGGAATGTCCTGCCACGCGTCCTCGCCCTTGTGGTCGCCGAAATGGATCTTGCGGTTGGCCTCGGCCGGGTTCAGGAAGATGCCCCAGCGGTAGTCCGGCATCTTGACGTGGCCGAAGTGGGCCCAGCCCTGCGGATCGACGCTGATCGCGGTGCGCAGGTAGATGTCATGGGTGTGCGAGCCTTCCGGACCCATGTCGTTCCACCAGCTCAGGTAGTTGGGCTGCCACTGCTCGAGCGCGCGCTGCAGGGTGCGGTCTTCGCTCAGGTTGACGTTGTTGGGGATCTTGTCGCTGTAGTTGATGCCGGACATGGTGGTCTCCGTTTCCGTTATGCGGGCGATTCGGTATGGGTTCGGCGGGCGGTCAGACCCGGTTCCAGTCGAAGGCGGCCTTGTCGCCCTTGCCGTAGACCTTGAGCGCGCCCTTGTCGCCGACCGCGTTGGGGCGCTGGAAGATCCAGTTCTGCCACGCGGTCAGGCGGCCGAAGATGCGGGTGAACATGTTTTCCTGGCCGTTGAAGCGCAGGTTGGCTTCCATGCCGGTGAGCGCATCGGGCGACATCGCCACGCGCTCTTCCAGCGCGATGCGCACTTCGTCGGTCCAGTCGATGTCGTCCGGGTTGGCGGTGACCAGGCCCAGCGCGTAGGCGGCATCGGCATCGAGCGGCTGCCCTGCCCTGGCGCGCACGGCATCGAGCGCGGGCTGCTCGTCGTAGAAGCGCCGTCCCAGGCGGCTCTGGCCGGTGGCCATCGGGTACAGGCCGAAGTTGACATCGGCCACGGTGATCTTCGGCGCGCGCGCCTCGTCGTCGGGCAGCGCCAGGTGGTAGCTGCGGTCGCACGCCAGCGCCAGTTCCAGGAAGGTGCCGGCAAAGCACGAATCCGGTTCGATCAGCGCGAAAAGGCTGCGCGACGACACGTCCAGCCGGCTCAGCGTGCGGCGCAGCAGGCCGATGGTCTCGCGCACCAGCCAGTGGTCCTGATGCGCCAGCAGCGTGGCGTCGTTGGCCAGCACCGCGGCGGCGTCGCCGGCAGTCTTGATCAGCCAGGTGCCGATATCCAGCTCATTGGTGCGCATCGACAGGATCGCGTCTTCCAGCTCGCGCGCCAGTTGCAGCGGGTACCAGCCGGCGCCGGCCTGCACGATCGCGTCGATGTCCTGCGGCTGCGCGCCCGTCGGTGCCTTCACCGTGAAGGTGGCGGTGCGGCCGGCGCGGTCGATCTCGACCGTGACGTGCGTATAGCGCAGCGCATCCGCTTCGATCACGCGCTCGATCGGGGCGAGCGCGACGCCTTGCGCATCGGCCGGGCGGTCGCTCTGCGCGGCCAGCGCCAGCGCGCGTTCCCGCACCTTCTGCGCAAACACCGCGGGCTTGGCGATATCGTCGACCAGGCGCCAGTCCTTGGCGCGCTGGCCGCGCACGCCTTCGGTGGTGGTGCAGAAGATATCGGCGAGGTCATGGCGCACATGGCGCTTGTCGGTCACGCGGGTCAGGCCGCCGGTGCCCGGCAGCACGCCCAGCAGCGGCACTTCCGGCAGGCTCACCGCCGACGAGCGGTCGTCCACCAGCAGGATCTCGTCGCAGGCCAGCGCCAGCTCATAGCCGCCGCCGGCGCAGGCGCCGTTGACCGCGGCCAGGAACTTCAGGCCGCTGTGTGCCGAGGAGTCCTCGATGCCGTTGCGGGTCTCGTTGGTGAACTTGCAGAAGTTGACCTTCCACGCATGGCTGCTGACGCCGAGCATGAAGATATTGGCGCCCGAGCAGAACACCTTGTCCTTGCCACTGGTGATGACCACGGTGCGCACTTCCGGATGCTCGAAGCGGATGCGGTTGAGCGCGTCGTTCAACTCGATGTCGACGCCGAGGTCGTAGCTGTTGAGCTTGAGCTTGTAGCCGGGGCGCAGGCCGGCGTTCTCGTCGATATCCACCGCCAGCGTGGCGACGGGGCCTTCGAAAGCCAGCTTCAGGTGCTTGTATTGGGAAGGATCGGTCTGGTAGTCGACGCGGGGGGCGGTGGTCACGGCGGGGTCTCCTCAGCGAAACTGCACTATCGTGCATCAACGGGTATCTGGTTTAGACGAACTATAGTTCATCAATCAGATCTTCCGCAAGCACTATTGTGCAGATTTTCAGAGGCGTGACACGGGATGCTCTCCACCCCCGCTGACTGAGGCAGCGCCGTCACACCGGCATGCGCAACGCCTCCCGCACCAGCCCGCGCAGGCCGGCAAAGGTAGCGTCGAGCGGCTGCGCGCTGGTGTCCAGCGAGAATTCCGCCTTGGAATAGAAGGCGGCGCGGCCGGCCAGGATCTGGCGCAGGTCTTCCATGGCCTCCTTGCTGGCGGCCATCGGACGGAAGTCACCCTGCGCCCGCACCCGTTCCATATGGTGTTCCGGCTCGGCCTGCAGCCACACCGTGGTGCAGTGGGCCAGCAGCAGGTTGAAGGTGGCCGGGTCCGACACCAGGCCGCCGGGCGTTGCGAGCACGGCCTCGGGATAGATCTGGATGGCCTCCTCCAGCGCGCGCCGCTCGTAGCGGCGATAGGCGTTCATGCCGTACAGGCCCTGGATCTCGGAGATGCTGCAGCCGGCGAATTTCTCGATCTCGCGGCTCAGCTCCACGAACGGGAAATCCAGGTCTTCGGCCAGCATCCCGCCCAGCGTGGTCTTGCCCGCGCCGCGCAAGCCGATCAGCGCCACGCGCGGACTGCGCGCGGACTGCGCCGCGTTCTCGCCGCCGGTACCGAGCAGCTCGCCCACGGCAATACGCACGCGCCGCAGCGTGGCTTCGTCGCGGTGTTCCAGCAGCTCGCGCAGCAGGATCCATTCCGGCGACGACGTGGTGACGTCGCCCAGCAGCCCGGCCAGCGAGCACTGCAGCGCGTCGGCCACATGCTGCAGCACCAGGATGGAGGCGTTGCCGCTGCCGTATTCCAGGTTGGCGAGGTGGCGCTCGGAGACACCCGCCGCCTGCGCGGCGGCCTTGCGGGTCAGGCCCCGGCAGGCCCGCTGCTGGCGCACGCGCTCGCCCAGGGACACCAGCAAGGGGTTTTTCTCCGCCCCGTTGGCGGCCGCCCCGCTAGAACCATGCTGCAGTTCCGTATCCGGGGTTAACCCAGGTTCATGCAATATAGTGCTTGACATGATTTCCCTGCGGCTCTATTTTTCATACATGCACAATAATGCATGATGCCGGTGAAGGCAACCGGCGCATCAGACGGAGCCCCTCCCCTATGTCCCCAACAGAATTCCGCAGCCAGATCGCGCGCCTCACCGCGCAACTGGCAGGCCGCCCGCTCGATACCGCGCTCGATGCATGGCTGAATGCCGAGCACGGCGCGGGCAGCCCCATCTACCAGCAATTGATGGCGTCATGTCAGGCCGGCGTGGCCGAAGGCTGGCTGTGCGACCGCGAAGGCGGCGGCATCCGCTACGGCCGCGTCTTCAAGCCCGCCGACGACCTGCACGGCTTTTCGGTCGACGTGGTCGACATGCACGACATCGCCGGACCCCACCACACCCATCCCGAGGGCGAGATCGACCTGATCATGCCGCTCGACCGCGACGCGCGCTTCGACGGCCGCCCCGCCGGCTGGCTGGTGTGCCCGCCGGGCAGCGCCCACCGCCCCACCGTCAGCAACGGCCGCGCGCTGGTGCTGTACCTGCTGCCGCAAGGCCGCATCGACTTCACGCGCTGAGAGCCATCATGACCGAACTCCTTTCCAATTACCTTGGCGGCACCTGGCAGCACGGCAGCGGTGGCGGCACCGCGCTGTTCGACCCGGTGCTCGGCAACGAACTGGTGCGCGTCGATGCCACCGGCCTGGACCTGGCGGCCGGCTTCGCGTTCGCCCGCGAGCAGGGCGGCGCCGCGCTGCGCGCACTGACCTACCGGCAACGGGCCGCGCTGCTGGCCGAGGTGGTGAAGGTGCTGCAGGCCAACCGCGATGCGTATTACGACATTGCCACCGCCAACAGCGGCACCGTGCGCAACGACTCCGCGGTCGACATCGATGGTGCCATCTTCACGCTGGGCACCTACGCCAGGCTGGGCGATACGCTCGGCGACCGGCATTACCTGCCGGACGGCGAAGCGGCGCGGCTGGGCAAGGATCCGCTGTTCCAGTCGCAGCATGTGCTGGTGCCGACGCGCGGCGTGGCGCTGTTTATCAATGCCTTCAACTTCCCGGCCTGGGGACTGTGGGAAAAAGCCGCGCCGGCGCTGCTGGCGGGCGTGCCGGTGATCGTCAAACCCGCCACCGCAACCGCCTGGCTGACGCAGCGCATGGTGCGCGACGTGGTCGAGGCCGGCATCCTGCCAGCCGGCGCGCTGTCGGTGGTGTGCGGCAGCGCCGCGGGGCTGCTGGACGCGCTGCAGCCGTTCGACGTGGTCTCGTTCACCGGTTCGGCCGATACCGCCGCGGTGATCCGCTCGCATCCGGCCATCGCCCGGCGCTCGGTGCGCGTGAACATCGAAGCGGACAGCATCAATTCGGCCGTGCTGCTGCCGCAGGACGGCGCCGGCAGTGCTGCCTTCGACCTGCTGGCGAAGGAAGTCGTGCGCGAGATGACGGTCAAGTCCGGCCAGAAATGCACCGCGATCCGGCGCGTCTTCGTGCCCGAGGCGCTGTACGCCCAGGCCGCCGAGGCCATCGGCGCGCGGCTGTCCAAGGTAACCGTGGGCAATCCGCGCCACGATTCGGTACGCATGGGCGCACTGGTCAGCCGCGCGCAGTTCGACGCCGTGCAGGCGGGGCTGGCCGAGTTGCGCTCGCACGCGCGGGTGCTGCATGACGGCGCGCGCCAGCCGCTGGTCGATGCCGACCCGGCGCTGGCCTGCTGCATCGGCCCGACGCTGCTGGGCGTGAGCGATGCCGACGCGGCCGCCGTGGTGCACGACACCGAAGTGTTCGGCCCGGTCGCCACGCTGCTGCCCTACCGGGATACGGCCCATGCCCTCGACCTGGTGCGCCGTGGCCAGGGGTCGCTGGTGGCCTCGCTCTATGGCAGCGACGCGGCCGCGCTCGGCGCCGCCGCGCTGGAGCTGGCAGACAGCCATGGGCGCGTGCATGTGATTTCGCCCGAGGTGGCGCAGCTGCACACCGGCCACGGCAACGTCATGCCGCAATCGCTGCACGGCGGCCCGGGCCGCGCCGGCGGCGGCGAAGAGCTGGGCGGCCTGCGCGCCCTGCACTTCTATCACCGCCGCTGCGCTATCCAGGCCAGCACCGCGGTGCTCGGCAGCCTGGCCTGACCTTGGCCTGAGCGATCCGGCTCACCGCTTTCCCGCGCCGCCACATCCGCATGGCGGCGCGCGGCACACCGTACACCAGCAACAGGGGAGACAACCCATGAACGCCACGCCCGCAGCGCCACCGGTCCGGCCACCCGGCACCCCCTTCAACTTCGCCGCGCACCTGCTCGAGGGCAATGCCGCGCGCGCCGGCAAGGTGGCCTATGTCGACGACGACGGTCAGCTCACCTATGGCGAACTCGACCAGCGCGTGCGGCGCCTGGCCGCGGCGCTGCTCGGCGCCGGCATCCGCCGCGAAGAGCGCGTGCTGCTGCTGATGCACGACTGCACCGACTGGCCGGTGTGCTTTCTCGGCGCGATGTACGCCGGCATCGTCCCCGTTGCCGTCAACACCTTGCTGACCGCCGACGACTACGCCTACATGCTGCAGCACAGCCGCGCGCAGGCAGTGATGGTGTCGGCCGCGCTGGTGCCGGTGTTGCGGGACGCGCTGGCACGACCGGGGCATGAGGTGCGGCAGGTGCTGGTATCGCGTGCGCAAGCAGCATTGCCCGATGGCATGGCGACGCTGGAAACTGCGCTGGCCGCGCAGGCGCCGCTGCCGGCGCCCGCCGCCACCGGTTGTGACGATCCCGGCTTCTGGCTCTATTCGTCGGGCTCGACCGGCCAGCCCAAGGGCGTGGTGCACAGCCACGGCAACCCGTACTGGACCGCTGCGCTCTACGCCGGGCCGGTGCTCGGCCTGACCGAGCAGGATGTGTGCTTCTCCGCGGCCAAGCTGTATTTCGCTTACGGCCTGGGCAACGGGCTCAGCTTTCCGCTCAGCGTCGGCGCCACGGTGGTGCTGATGGCCGAGCGGCCCACGCCCGATGCCACGTTCCGGCGCTGGCTGCAGCACCAGCCCACGGTATTCTTCGGCGCGCCGACCGGATACGCCGGCCTGCTGGCCTCGCCGGCGCTGCCGGCCCGGGCCGAGGTCGCGCTGCGGCTGTGCTCGTCGGCCGGCGAAGCGCTGCCGGCGGACCTCGGCGAGCGTTTCACCGCGCATTTCGGCTGCGAGATTATCGACGGCATCGGCTCCACCGAAATGCTGCATATCTTCCTGTCCAACCGTCCCGGCCAGGTGCGCTACGGCACCACCGGCTGGCCGGTGCCGGGCTACACCATCGAGCTGCGCGACGAGGACGGCCGCCCGGTGCCCGACGGCGAGATCGGCGACCTGTATATCCAGGGCCCCAGCGCGGCGATGATGTACTGGGCCAACCGCGAGAAGTCGCGCGAGACCTTCCGCGGCGGCTGGACCAAGAGCGGCGACAAGTACGTGCGCAACGCCGACGGCAGCTACAGCTACGCCGGACGCAGCGACGACATGCTCAAGGTCAGCGGCATCTATGTGTCTCCGTTCGAGGTCGAGGCCACGCTGGTGCAACACCCCGCGGTGCTCGAAGCCGCGGTAATCGGCGTGCCCGACCAGGACGGTCTGGTCAAGACCAAGGCCTTCGTGGTGCTGAAGGCCGGCGCGCAGCTGGACGAGGACGAACTGAAGGCCTTCGTCAAGGAACGGCTGGCCGCCTTCAAGTACCCGCGCGCGATCGCCTTCGTCGAGGCGCTGCCCAAGACCGCTACCGGCAAGATCCAGCGCTTCATGCTGCGCGAACGAGAACTGCAGGCCGCCGCAGAGCGTGCCGCCGCGGTGGCGTGAGCGGCAACGCCGCCCACCGCCGCACCCCAACCATATCCGGAGACAAACCATGCGTCAGATCGATGTCCACCAGCTGGCCGACACGGCCCGCTTCAACCGCTTCCATGCGCTCATCCTGTTCTGGTGCGCGCTGATCATCATCTTCGACGGCTATGACCTGGCCGTCGCCGGCATCGCGCTGCCGTCGATCATGAAGGAGATGGGCGTGAGCGCCACCAGCGCGGGCTTCATGGTCAGCTCGGCGCTGTTCGGCATGATGTTCGGCGCGATCTTTCTCGGCACCGTGGCCGACCGCATCGGACGCCGGCGCGCCATCGCCATCTGCATCGCGCTGTTCAGCGTGTTCACCGCGGCGGCGGGCCTGACCAGCGACCCCGTCAGCTTCAGCGTGACGCGCTTCCTGGCGGGGCTGGGCATCGGCGGGGTCATGCCCAACGTGGTGGCGCAGATGACGGAATACTCGCCGCGCAAGCTGCGCGGCACGCTGGTGACGCTGATGTTCAGCGGCTATTCGGTCGGCGGCATGCTGGCAGCGCTGCTGGGCAAGGGCCTGATCGAAAGCTACGGCTGGCAGTCGGTGTTCCTTGCCGCCGGCCTGCCGGTGGTGCTGATCCCGCTGGTGCTGCGCGCGCTGCCGGAGTCAATGCCCTACCTGATCCGCACCGGCCAGACCGATGCCCTGCATGCCGTGGTATCGCGGCTGGCGCCGTCGCATCGCCCGCAGGCCGGCGATGTCTTTATGCTGGCTGCGGACGACAAGGCCGGCAGCACGCCGATCCGCCGCCTGTTCCAGGACGGCCGCGGCGTCAGCACGATGATGTTCTGGGTGGCGTTCTTCATGTGCCTGTTCATGGTGTACGCGCTCAGCTCGTGGCTGGCCAAGCTGATGGCGGGCGCGGGCTACAGCCTGGGCTCGGCGCTGACCTTCGTGCTGGTGCTGAACTTCGGCGCGATGCTGGGCGCCATCGGCGGCGGCTGGCTGGCCGACCGGCTGCCGATCAAGCACGTGCTGGTCGGCATGTATGCGCTGGCGGCGGTGTCGATCACGCTGCTGGGCTATCCGATGCCGAGCGCCGCGCTGTTCGTGGTGGTGGGCCTGGCGGGCGCGTCCACCATCGGCACGCAGATCGTCACCTACGCCTACGCGGGCCAGTTCTACCCGATGGCGGTGCGCGGCACCGGCATCGGCTGGGCCTCCGGCGTGGGCCGCAGCGGCGCCATCCTGGCCCCGATCGTGATCGGCGTGCTGGTGGGGATGTCGCTGCCGCTGCAGCAGAACTTCATGGCGATGGCAATCCCGGCGGTGATCGCGGCGGGTGCGGTGTCGATGATCAATCACCGCAAGTCGGCCTCGGCGCAGGCGGAAGTCGCTGCGCCGGTGCGGGCGGCGGTGCGGGAGGCCTGAGGGAAATTGCTTGTGACTTGAGTCCTCACGCATGCCCATTGTTTGCTCCCTCTCCCGCAAGCGGGAGAAGGGAGCAAACCGGCAGCTTCGCAAAGGGTATTCCTACTTCCCGCCCTTCACAGTCGTATAGGCCGTGATCAGGTTGCGGTAGTCCGGGATATGGTTCGAGAACAGCGTGCCCAGGCCTTCGATGTCGTTGCGCCAGTCGCGGTGCAGCTCGCACGCCACGCCGAACCACGTCATCAGCTGCGCGCCGGCTTCCGCCATCCGGTGCCAGGCCGAATCGCGCGTGATTTCGTTGAAGGTGCCCGAGGCATCGGTCACGACGAACACTTCAAAGCCCTCTTCGATCGCCGACAGCGCCGGGAATGCCACGCATACTTCCGTGACCACGCCGGCAATCAGCAGTTGCTTCTTGCCGGTGGCGCGCACGGCCGCGACGAAGTCTTCGTTGTCCCAGGCATTGATCTGGCCCGGGCGTGGAATGAACGGCGCATCCGGGAACATGGCCTTGAGTTCGGGCACCAGTGGTCCGTTGGGGCCATCCTCGAAGCTGGTGGTCAGCACGGTCGGCAGCTTGAAATACTTGGCCAGGTCGGCCAGCGCCAGCACGTTGTTCTTGAACTTGTCGGGCTCGATGTCCCGCACCAGCGACAGCAGGCCGGCCTGGTGGTCGACCATCAGCACGGCGGCCTGGGTCTTGTCCAGGCGCTTGTAGGGCTTACTCATGGCACGCTCCTGTGGAGAAATTGCGGGCGCTGCAAAGGATCCCTTGCAGCGCCCGCGTTGAGAGGCAGTGCCTACAGGTTAGGACGTTAACGCTGGGAGTCCAGTACCTCGTGCTTCTTCTCGACTTCCTGCGCCTTCATGTAGCTTTCGATCAGCAGCTGGTAGGCCGGGAAGATCCTGGTGTAGACCTCGGCCCATTGCTGGGCGTCCGGGCGGTTCCACGTTTGCTGCAGCTCCGACGCCACCGCGGCGGTGTCCATCGGCACCACGCCGGCCTGGACGATGCGCGCCAGCGTGATTTCCTGTGCCATCTTGGAATAGGTGCCGGAGGCGTCGACCACCGCAAAGACCTTGTAGCCATCAGCGACCGCGCTGATCGACGGGAACGCCATGCACACGCTGGTGATGGTGCCGGCGATGATCAGGGTCTTCTTGCCGGTTTCACGCACGGCGGCGACGAAGTCGGGGTTGTCCCAGGCGTTGATCTCGCCCTTGCGCGCGACGTATTTGGCATGCGGGGCGTTTTCATGGATCTCGGGGATCAGCGGGCCGTTGGGGCCTTGCGGCACCGACGCGGTGGTGATCACCGGCAGCTTGCATAGCGTCGCCATCCTGGCCAGCGCGGCGGCGCGCAGGCGCAGCTCGGGCATCGGCATGTCGCCCACGGTCTGGAACAGGCCACTCTGGTGGTCGATCAGCAGCATTGCCGTATCGGCGGGATTGATGGCCGGACGCTTGCCGTTGAAATTGGCGGGTGTGGTCATTGGGCATTCTCCTATGCAGTTGGCAAAACCGGCGGACCGGACCATCCGGAACCGACCGTGTTGCGGAAGCATAGGACTTGGCAAATGTGCCCGGTAGACCGGAAAATCTGCCCTCAGCGTCCTACTGGCAGGACGACAGGAGCGGCGTTTGCACCCGGACCTCAATGACCTGTACTACTTCGCGCAGGTGGTCGACCACCAGGGCTTTGCCCCGGCCGGCCGCGTGCTGGGCATCCCCAAGTCCAAGCTCAGCCGGCGCGTGGCCCTGCTGGAAGAGCGCCTGGGGGTGCGCCTGATCCAGCGCTCGACGCGGCGCTTCTCGGTGACCGAGCTGGGACAGACCTATTACGCCCACTGCAAGGCCATGCTGGTCGAGGCCGAGGCCGCCGAGAGCGCGATCGAGCAAAGCCGCGCCGAGCCCAGCGGGCTGGTGCGCATGACCTGCCCGGTGGCCCTGCTGCATGCGCACGTGGGCGAGATGGTGGCCGACTTCATGGCGGCCAATCCCAAGGTCATCGTGCACCTGGAGGCCACCAACCGGCGCGTCGACGTGGTCGCCGAGGGCATCGACCTGGCCGTGCGCGTGCGCGTGCCGCCGCTGGAAGACAGCGACCTGGTGATGCGGGTGCTGGCGCAGCGCGCCTGGTGCTTTGTCGCCAGCCCGGCGCTGCTGGCCAGGCACGGACCGCTGCTGGCCCCGGCGGACCTGAACGCCCTTCCCACGCTGGACCTGGGGCCGCCGCGCCCGTCGCACACCTGGTCGCTGCACGGGCCCGGCGGCGCCAGCGCCGACCTGCACCACAAGCCCCGGCTGGTCACCGACGACATGATCATGCTGCGCACCGCGGCGATGGCCGGCGCCGGCGTCGTGCAGCTGCCGGTGATGATGATGACCGACGAGTTGCGCGATGGCCGCCTGGTCAAGGTGCTGCCGGAATGGTCGGTCAAGGGCGGCGTGATCCACGCCGTGTTTCCGTCGCGGCGCGGGCTGCTGCCGTCGGTGCGCGAGCTGATCGATTTCCTGTCGCAGCGCTTCGCGCAGATCAACGAATCCTGAGAGCGGCGGCGCGCCCCGCGCCAGGGGCAGTGGCCATCACGCGGGCGGCCGTGGCCCGGAAGTGGTATCATCCACGTTCCCATGTACAGACCGGATCGGCAACGCCCGCCTTCTGTGCATCTGCCGCAGACACTCTCTGCTTGTAAGCACTTCAGTAGCGGCATATCAGGCGCAAACCCGGGTCGACACCCTCTGCGTCCTCGGGCCCACAGCCCATCACCCTTTTCCGACCAGCGGCTGGTCCGCTCCGCGACGATCGCCCGTACCCTCCCCCGGTACGCCGGCGCCTCGGCTTGCGCAGGCATGGTCCACTTCACGCCAGATGCAACGCCCGTGCTTGCGCGCGGGCCCGATGCTGGCACATCGCAACGGCTGACGGCCGCCACCGCGCCACGCGCCGCATCGGCATGCCGATGCCCACGCTGCCGACGGCCGCGCCCAAGAACAGGTAACACATTGAATCGAGTCAAATCCATCCAGCACAGCCCTTATACCGTTTCCGTCTATCCGATCGAGCAGGAACCCGGCCTCTGGTTCGCGACCTACATGATTGCGGAATACCGCAACGGCGCCGAACGCATCGTGGCCAACGTGGCCATGCGCCATGACACCCACCGCTCCGAAGCCCGCGCCCGGCAGGCAGCGCGCCGCGCGGGCGAACATGCCGCGGCGCGCCTGCGCCAGCAGTAGGCCGCGCCGCAAGCTGCTTCGTCAGTCCCCTCCCATCGGCTTGCCGCTATCCGGCTGGCCGCCACCACGGCGCGCGCGCAAGCCGCGCGGCTACATCAAGGAGCTCCCTTGGCAAAAGAAGAACTGGTCGAATTTGGCGGCAAGGTGTCGGAAGTGCTGCCCGACAACCGCTTTCGCGTGACCCTGGAAAACGGCTTCGAAGTCTGGGCGTATTCGTCCGGGCGGCTGAAGAAGAACCGCATCCGCGTGCTGGCGGGCGACCGTGTCACGCTGGAGATGTCGCCCTATGACCTGACCAAGGGCCGCATCAACTACCGGCACAAGTCCTAGCCGGCACCCCTTCGCCATGGCATGCGCCGCGCCGGCGCGTGCCGTCCCGCAATGCTCTATCCCTCAATCAAGGAGAATCGACATGTCCGTCATCGAAGAATGGGAAGCCCTGCACCTGACGCCGGAAGGCTGGCAGCCGGGCAGCTACCGGCACGCGCCCTGGCAAGCCGTGGAAATCGCACCGCCCGCGGCGGGCGTGCTGACCGTCAGGCGCCATGTGACGGCCACCTATTGCGGTCCGTCGCGCGCGGTGGAGGACCGTACGCCGGAGATCACGGACATGGCGCTAATCGAAGCGCTGCTGGAGCGCCACGGCGACCCCGTGTTCCGGATCTGACGCCAGGCGGCGTTCCGCGC
This sequence comes from Cupriavidus sp. SS-3, assembly GCF_035818815.1. Classification (NCBI taxonomy): domain Bacteria; kingdom Pseudomonadati; phylum Pseudomonadota; class Betaproteobacteria; order Burkholderiales; family Burkholderiaceae; genus Cupriavidus; species Cupriavidus sp. SS-3. The sequence goes on along the minus strand of NZ_JAYLVT010000007.1, from coordinate 90,661 downwards.
AGCCGCCTACCGTTGCCGCTGGCGCACTGACTCGTCAGCCAAGCACGCGCACATGCGGCCGGGCCGTCCTGAGCCCGGCGCCGACCGTGCGCAACTCGCCGTCCCACGGGGCGGCGGACAGGTCCAGCACATAGTCGCCCTCGCGCGCCTTGTCGTGCAGCTGGTCGCGCACCACCTGGCCGATGGCCAGGCGGCACAACGCCTCGCCACTGGTGGCAAGCTGGCCGCGCAAGGCAGCCGGGTCGGTCAGCACGCCGAACGAACGCCGCCCTACGCCCACGAAGCTGGTGAACAGCACGCCGGTGGGACGCTCGGCATCGATAAAGCAGATGGCCACGTGATAGGTGGTGCCTTTGCCCTCGCCGGGCAACGTGCACAGAAAACCGGATGATCCCGTACGTATGTCCATGAACGGACTCCTTGCAGTCTGACGGATGACGCCGCGCGCCTCCGGTTGCGCAACCGGCCGGATCTGCCGGCACGCTGCAAACACCCGCGCCCTGAAGCGACGCCCTGCAGTGACGCCCTACAGCGACGCCACGGATTCGCCGGCAACCAGCCCGTTGATGATGTCTTCGCCGAACTGCAGCGCGCCACGGCGCGCTGAGCCGATGTTCTCCCAGCGCGACTGGCCCAGCGGGAACACGCGTGCATGGTCCTCGCCCGGGCGATAGCCTTCGCGGCAGATCACGATCGAAGCCTGGAAACTGTTGTCGGGCCGCGTACGCGGCCAGGCCTGCCCGGGCCGGTTGCGGTAGACCAGCGGGTACAGGTCAAAACCCTTGTAGCTGGCAAAGGGTGTGGTGCCGGGAACATTGTTGCCGGGACTACGGCTGGGACTGCTGTCGCTCACGACGGCTCCATGCGGCATGGCGCCGCGTTGATGGGAAGAGAAATGCGGGAACGGCGCCGGCCTTCGCTCAGGACGCCGGCAATCCGGACGAGGTCACCGATACCCCGGGCACCGCGCCGTTGATGATCGCTTCGGCATAGCGCAGCGCACCACGGCGGGCGCCGCCGACGTTGTCCCACGGCGTGGCATCCAGGCGGAACGTGCGCGCCTGCGCGCCTTCCGGCGACTCGCCCTCGAGGCAGATCACCACCGCCGCATCGAACGAGCGGTCGGGCCGCGGCTCTGGCCACACGCGCGTGATGGTGTGCTTGTAGACCAGGGGATAGAGGTCGTACCCCTTGTATGTCGCAGCTGGATAGATATCCATGGCAGCCTCCCGCGCAATGATGGTGTTGCCCCCACTCTACGCCTGTTGCGGGCCGCGCAGTGGCTTTATTTCGCCATCGGCCGGCATCATGCCGGGCAAAATGAAAAAGCTCCGCCGCAGCGGAGCTTTTCTTATCAAACTGGCGCCGGGGCGCTCAGCTCAAATCGGTTCGACGCGCTCAGATCGGCTCGATCTTGGTCGCGGCCGGGCCCTTCTGGCCGACGCCGGCGACATAACGCACCTTCTGGCCTTCTTGCAGCGACTTGAAGCCGCTGCCCTGAATTTCGGAGAAGTGCGCGAACAGGTCGTTGCCGCCTGCATCAGGCGTAATGAAGCCAAAACCCTTCGAATCGTTGAACCACTTGACGGTACCGGTTTCCATGCTGGATTCCTCAATAAGTTTTTCTCACCGGCAAAAGCGCCGGCAAGGCATGACGATCAAGGAAGACACAAGGAGAAAAAGTGGCGCCGTGTGGGCAAGCACCTGGACTTCTAGGTTGCTGCTTGAAAGATCCTGCACCGACCCTTGTACACGCCAGCCCTTGCCGTGTCAATCAACTTCGCCGGATCGATGGTGAATCGGCACGCAAAGTGCGGGGTGAAGGTCTTCCCGTCCTGCACGCGGCATGCATGCTACAGTGGCCCATCGAACGGAACGCTACGGATGACACTCTGCACTGCCTGCCAGGCCATCGAACGCCATGTGCGCGGCGCCCCCGGGCACGCCGCGCTGCGCATCACCGACACCCGACGCATCAAGCCTCCGCGCTCGGCGGCCGTCACCATCAGCAGCTTCGTCTGCCAGGATTGCGGTGCCGCATGGACCTACCGCGACCAGAAAAGCGGCCCGGAACAAGGGTGGGACCTGCCCGCCGAAACGCCGCAGCCGTAAGCGGAGCGGCGATGCAAAGAAAAAACCCCGGACCAGGGTCCGGGGTTTTGCTCACGCGCGGCCCGCAACGCGGGCCGACCGCGCTCAGGCAGCCACCGCAGCCAGCGCGGCGTTCAGCGTCTGGCTCGGGCGCATCGCGGCGCTGAGCTTGGCGGCGTCCGGCTGGTAGTAGCCGCCGATGTCGACCGGCTGGCCCTGCACCGCTGCGAGTTCGCCGACGATCTTCTGCTCGTTGTCGGTCAGCGTCCTGGCCAGCGGTGCGAACCTGGCGGCCAGCTCCGCGTCGTCCGACTGCGCGGCCAGTTCCTGGGCCCAGTACATCGCCAGGTAGAACTGGCTGCCGCGGTTGTCCAGCTCGCCGGTCTTGGGCGACGGGCTCTTGTTGTTGTCGAGCAGCTTGCCGGTGGCGGCATCCAGCGTCTTGGCCAGGATCTTGGCACGGGCGTTGCCGGTCTTGATGCCGACATCTTCCAGCGACACCGCCAGCGCCAGGAACTCGCCCAGCGAATCCCAGCGCAGGTGGTTTTCTTCGACCAGCTGCTTGACGTGCTTGGGCGCCGAACCGCCTGCACCGGTTTCATACATGCCGCCGCCGGCCATCAGCGGCACGATCGACAGCATCTTGGCGCTGGTGCCCAGTTCCATGATCGGGAACAGGTCGGTCAGGTAGTCGCGCAGGATGTTGCCGGTCACCGAGATGGTGTCCAGGCCTCGGATCACGCGTTCCAGCGTATAACGCATGGCGCGCACCTGCGACATGATCTGGATGTCCAGGCCGCTGGTGTCGTGGTCCTTCAGGTACGTTTCCACCTTCTTGATCAGCTCGGCCTCGTGCGGACGGTACGGGTCCAGCCAGAACACCGCCGGCATGCCCGAGTTGCGTGCGCGCGTGACGGCCAGCTTGACCCAGTCGCGGATCGGCGCGTCCTTGACCTGGCACATGCGCCAGATATCGCCCTGCTCGACGTTCTGCGTCAGCAGCACTTCACCGGTGGCCAGGTCGACGATGTTGGCAACGCCGTCTTCGGCGATCTCGAAGGTCTTGTCGTGCGAGCCGTATTCCTCGGCCTTCTGCGCCATCAGGCCGACGTTGGGCACGGTGCCCATGGTGGTCGGGTCGAAGTTGCCGTTGGTCTTGCAGAAGTTGATGATCTCCTGGTAGATGCGGGCGAAGGTGCTTTCCGGGATCACCGCCTTGGTGTCCTTCGGACGGCCGTCCGCGCCCCACATCTTGCCGCCGATGCGGATCATGGCCGGCATCGAGGCATCGACGATCACGTCGTTCGGCGCGTGCAGGTTCGAGATGCCCTTGGCCGAGTCCACCATCGCCAGTTCCGGGCGATGCTCGTGGCAGGCGTGCAGGTCGCGGATGATTTCTTCGCGCTTGGAGCTGGGCAGCGACTCGATCTTCTCGTACAGGTTGACCAGGCCGTTGTTGACGTTGACGCCCAGTTCGTCGAACAGCGCGCCGTGCTTGGCGAAGGCTTCCTTGTAGAAGATCTTGACGGCGTGGCCGAACACGATCGGGTGCGACACCTTCATCATGGTCGCCTTGACGTGCAGCGACAGCATCACGCCGGTCTTGCGCGCGTCTTCGAACTGCTCTTCATAGAAGGCGCACAGGGCCTTCTTGCTCATGAACATGCTGTCGATGATCTCGCCGTCCTGCAGCGAAACCTTGGGCTTGAGCACGATGGTCTTGCCGCTCTTGGTGATCAGCTCCATCTTGACGTCGCGGGCCTTGTCCAGCGTCAGCGACTTCTCGCCGTGGTAGAAGTCGCCGTGCTTCATGTGGGCCACGTGCGTGCGCGAGGCCATGCTCCACTCGCCCATGCTGTGCGGGTGCTTGCGCGCGTAGTTCTTGACCGCGGCCGGGGCGCGGCGATCGGAGTTGCCTTCGCGCAGGACCGGGTTCACGGCCGAGCCCAGGCACTTGGAATAGCGCTTCTGGATCGCCTTTTCTTCGTCAGTCTTCGGGTCTTCGGGGTAGTCGGGCACCTTGTAGCCCTTGCCCTGCAGTTCGCGGATGGCGCTGACCAGCTGGTGCACCGAGGCGCTGATGTTGGGCAGCTTGATGATGTTGGTGTCCGGCAGCTGCGTCAGCTTGCCCAGCTCGGCCAGGTTGTCCGGCACGCGCTGCGCTTCGGTCAGGAATTCGGGGAACTCGCCCAGGATACGGCCCGCCACCGAGATATCGCTGGTGGTCACGTTGATGCCGGCCGGCTTGGTGAAGGTCTGGATGATCGGGAGGAACGCACTGGTCGCCAGCAGCGGGGCTTCGTCGGTCAGCGTGTAGATGATGGTGGGTTGCTGGGTACTCATTGCTTCTCTCAGATCCTCTATCGGTGGGTGGGACTTCTGCCTGCCGGGTCACGGTCAGGGCAACAAACTAGGCGAAAAGTAGAATTTTGCCTCAGTTTGCTTTCAGGAATCTGAAAACCACCGCATCCGGGGCGGCAATCGGGCAGAAAATTGGGCTGATCACGGGCTTGTGCAGTCGGATGGCGTCCATTGCACCTGAACGGTGCCGTCCGGGCCGCGCCTCAAAAAATGGGGACAGGAATCCGCTGCCGGGTGGCCGGCAAGTGCCACCGACGGATCACATCCGCTCGGAGGGCGCGCCCCTCTCCGCTGAGGGGAGAGGGGAAAACTGCAGCAAGCCCCTCAGGCCGCCAGCCTGAACGTCGCCACCGCCTCCTTCAGCCGCTGCGCCTGCTCCTCGAGCGAACCCGCCGCCGCCGCGGCCTCTTCCACCAGTGCCGCGTTCTGCTGCGTCACCGTATCCATCTGCGTCACCGCCTGGTTCACCTGCTCGATGCCCGAGCTCTGCTCGGCCGACGCCGCGCTGATCTCGCCCATGATGTCGGTCACGCGCTTGACGGCCGCGACGATCTCTTCCATGGTCTGGCCCGACTGCGTCACCAGCATCGAGCCCTTTTCGACGCGGTCGACCGAATCGCCGATCAGCGCCTTGATCTCCTTGGCCGCGGTCGCGCTGCGTTGCGCCAGCGTGCGCACTTCGCCCGCCACCACGGCAAAGCCGCGGCCCTGCTCGCCGGCGCGCGCGGCTTCCACCGCGGCGTTCAGCGCCAGGATATTGGTCTGGAACGCAATGCCCTCGATCACGGCGATGATGTCGACCACCTTCCTCGACGCGCCGTTGATCTCTTCCATGGTCTCGGCCACCTTGCCCGCGACTTCGCCGCCCTTGGCCGCGATATCGGAGGCGTTGACCGCGAGCGTGCTGGCCTGGCGCGCGTTGTCGGCGTTCTGGCGCACGATGCTGGTCAGCTCTTCCATGCTGGCCGCGGTCTGCTGCAGCGACGAGGCCTGTTCCTCGGTGCGCTGCGACAGGTCGGTGTTGCCGGCGGCGATCTGGCTGGTGCCCGACACGATCGACTCGGTGCCGGCGCGCACCTGGCGCACGATACGCAGGATATTGGCGTTCATGTCCGCCAGTGCCTGCAGCAGCTGGCCGGTTTCGTCGCGGCTGTCGACGTCGATGCGGCTGGTCAGGTCGCCCGACGCCACCGTGCGCGCCACCGCCACGGCGCGATGCAGCGGACGCGTAATGCCGATGGTGAGCCAGAACGCGAACCCAATGCCGATGCCCAGCACCACCACGCCCAGCCCGATCAGGCTGTTGCGCGCGTTGACGTAGATGGCGTTGATCTCGCGCGCGGTGGCGTCGATGCTGGCGCGCTGGATGTCGAGCAGCTTCTGGATCTCGGCCAGGTAGGCGTCGCCGGCGGGCACGAACTCTTTCTCCAGCACCTGGTTGGCTTCCTCGGTCAAACCTTCCTGCTTGAGCTTCGTGATCTTGTCGCGCCCGCTGTTGTACGGGTCGCGCACGCTCAGGATCTTCTGGAACGCGGCCTTTTCCTGCTCCGAGCTGAGCATCGGCTGCAGCTTGTCGCGCAACTGGGCAATGCCTTCGATCGAGGCCTTGGTCTCGGCGGCAAAGAACTGGCCCAGCGACGGGTCGGCGCTGCGCGCCACCGCGGTGGTGCGGCGCACGCTGGTATGCATGAGGCGGTACCAGTCGCTGACCAGCCGCTCCTTGGTCAGCGGCTGCTGCATCATCGCGTGGGTGCGCTCGGCCACCTGCTGCAGCCGCAGCATGCCCAAGCCCGTCATCAGCGCCGCAAGCAGCAATACCACCCCAAAACCGATGCCGAGGCGAACCCCGATACCTAGATTCTTCATTTCTTCTACCTGATTAGCATTGGTCATGGCGAAGTGCTGCCGCGCACGGCCTGGGTCGGCGCAGCGCTCTTCGCTCTCATCGTCCGCGGGCGGGCCGGGTCGGGCCGACGCACAGGCGGGCTATGGATGCCAACGGCAGGGGCGGCGGTAACTTTAGGGTCTTCCTCGATTGACGGCCAGAAGTGTGCGGATACCGGCTATAGTGGACAGGATCCCGGCCAAAAGGGACACGCCGTCCCCGCCGCCGGCCGACCTGCCAGTCCTTCCACCAGGAGACCCAGCATGGCCACCACGCCTCCCAATCCCTTTGCCGATTTCACCAGGATGATGGAACAGTTCCGCCTGCCGGGCGTGGACATGAGCGCGGTGGTCGAAGCGCGCCGCAAGGACATCGAAGCCCTGGCCGAGGCCAACCGGCTGGCCTATGAAGGCATGCAGGCCATCGTGAGGAAGCAGCAGGAAATTTTCGCCCAGACCATGCAGCAGTTGCAGGCGGCCGCCCAGCAGTACGGCACGGCGAGCAATCCGGCAGAGGCCATGGCCAGGCACAGCGAGTTCGTGCAGCAGCAGCTGCACCAGGCGCTGGAGAACATGCGCGCGCTGGCCGAGACCGCGCAGAAGGCGCAAGCCGAGGCGCTTGCCGTGATCAGCAAGCGCGCCGAACAGAACGTGAAGGAGGCCGGGGAAATTCTCCAGCCGAAAACCAAACCCCGCGGCTAGCGCCGCTCAGGCGGGACCTGCCCCACCGCCTCGACCAGGCGGGCATGCGCGGCCAGGTCCACCGGCCGGTGCTTGACCTTGGTACTGGCCGGGTTGTTGCCCAGGTAGTTGCCGTTCTTCCAGTCGCGCGCCGGTCGCACCGGCCGGGGCGCGAAACCACCCCCGCAGTTCGGGCAGACATTGCCGAGCAGTTCGACGCAGCCCGCGCAGAAGGTGCATTCGAACGAGCAGATGCGCGCTTCGGCGGAATCCGGCGGCAGGGGCTTGTTGCAGTGTTCGCAGCCTGGTCTGAGTTCCAGCATGGCGCATGGCTCCTTTTCTGGATGAGCGGTTCGGGACCGCCATCGTAGCCGGATTCCGCGCGGCCGGCATGGCGCCGGCCGCTGCTTCAGGTCAGATCACGCCTTGCGCCAGCATGGCGTCGGCCACCTTGACGAAGCCGGCGATGTTCGCGCCTTCCACGTAGTTGATGTAGCCATCCGCCTTCTGGCCGTGGTGGATGCAATTCTGGTGGATGTCCTTCATGATCGCGTGCAGCTTCTCGTCGACCTCGGCATGGTGCCAGGACAGGCGCATCGCGTTCTGCGACATCTCCAGGCCCGAAGTCGCGACGCCGCCGGCGTTGCTGGCCTTGCCCGGCGCGTACAGGATCCTGGCGTCGACAAAGCGGTCCACCGCCTCCAGCGTCGACGGCATGTTGGCGCCTTCGGCCACGCAGATCACGCCATTGCCCAGCAGGGTCTCGGCATCGTTGCCGTCGAGTTCGTTCTGGGTGGCGCACGGCAGCGCCACGTCGGCGGGCACGTGCCACGGGGTGCGGCCGGCTTCGAAGCTCATGCCGTGGCGGGCGGCAAAGTCCGACAGGCGGCCGCGCTCTTCATTCTTGAAGGCCATGACTTCGGCCAGTTGCTCGGTGGTCATGCCCTGCGGGTAGTGCAGCACGCCGCCGGAATCGGACAGCGTCAGCACCTTGGCGCCGAGCTCGATCGCCTTCTCGGCCGCGTACTGCGCCACATTGCCCGAGCCGGAGATCAGCACGCGCAGCCCGTCGAAGCCACGCCCGCGACGGTGCAGCATTTCCTGCGCGAAGTAGACCGTGCCGTAGCCCGTCGCCTCGGGGCGCATCAGGCTGCCGCCGTAGGCCAGGCCCTTGCCGGTAAACACGCAGGCCGACTGGTTCGACAGCTTCTTCATCATGCCGGCCATGAAGCCGACCTCGCGCGCGCCCACGCCGATGTCGCCGGCCGGGATGTCGGTATCCGGGCCCAGGTGGCGGAACAGCTCGGTCACCAGCGCCTGGCAGAAGCGCATCACTTCACCGTCCGACTTGCCCTTGGGATCGAAGTCCGAGCCGCCCTTGCCGCCGCCCATGGGCAGCGTGGTCAGCGCGTTCTTGAAGGTCTGCTCGAACCCCAGGAACTTCAGCACCGACAGGTTCACGGTGGGGTGGAAGCGCATGCCGCCCTTGAACGGGCCGATGGCCGAGCTGTGCTGCACGCGGAAGGCGCGGTTGACCTGCACGCGGTTCTGGTCGTCGGTCCATGCCACGCGGAACTGGATCACGCGCTCGGGCTCCACCAGCCGCTCGAGCAGGGCCTGGTCGGCGTAGCGCGGATTGCGCTCGACGAACGGCCACAGCGTCATCATGACTTCCTTCACGGCCTGGAGGAATTCGGGTTGATTGGGGTCGCGGCGGGCAACCCCCGCCAGAAATGCTTCAAGGGAAGGAGAATTCACGGATGTCTCTTGCTGTGCTGGAGTGGCAGGATGCGGCAGCCTTGCCGGCTGGATGCCGGTCTGCGGTGCCGTGTGGCGTTGCGCCGATGGAAGGTGGGTCGCCTCCGGTTTATCGGACGGGCACGGCTGACCGTGCCGGTCCGACAACCCAGCACTTTAGCACCGCCATGGGGCACAGGACAGTCAAAACACCTGTGACAGCGGCGTCAAAGCCGCAATTTGGTGCGAGGGCGCACGGATTTGCGTGCGATCAGCGGACATAGCCCTTAAGTCACCCCTAAATCTGTATTCCGAAATAATCAAGGCAATAAAGCACAAAGGTGGCATTCCTGCACTCATGGCATTAGTCACTGCTCCCTACACTCCGCTCGTCACAACCTAAAGAACGAGAGGGAGAAATGAGGGCAGCAACAACCGCACAGCATGAAATGGAGATACTCGCCGGACCGGGGTCTGTCCGGAATGCGTCTGACTTTCGCAACATGCCGTCAGAGTATCAGGAGCTCGCCAAACGGCTGATGCTCGTGCATACGGAAGGCGAGCTTACGGGCGCGGACGACTATACGCAGATCTTTTACAACCTGGCGCCGGATGCCTTCGAGAAGCAGGTTTGCTGCGAGCGAGCATCCGAGGAGATCCAACATTACCGCCTTAGTGCCGACGTGCTTGCCGAACTCGGCGTCGACACGAGTTACATGCTCCGCCAACATTTTCTGGAGCGTCCTTACTACCCGAACGAGCTGGTGCGAGGAGTCAGGAACTGGATGGAGCGCGGCATCTTCTCGTTCATTGGCGAGGCAGTCGTGCTGGAGCACCTCCTCGAATTTGCCGACTGCAGCTACAAGCCGTTCGCCGACATCTTCATCAAGCAAATCATCAGCGATGAGCATACCCACGTCGCGCATGGCTACCGCATTGTCAAGGACGCCTGCATGACAGATGAAGGTCGCATTGCCGCTCAGCAGGCCTTGAGCCGGCTGTGGCCGCACCTGCTCGATCTGTTCGGGCGCTCCGACTCCCAGCGCTCGCGGCTCTACCTCAAGTGGGGCCTACGCAAGACAAGCAACGAGGCCTTGCGCAATCAGTTCATCAAGAAGACGGTGCCGCGCCTGGCGGCGATGGGCTTGCACGTGCCGGACTCGATGGCCAACCGCGCGTTTGTCTGAGGAGACGCCATGAGCGAAACAGATTCGCTGCACCAGCGACGCAAGCATCTGATCGCCGAGCGTTTGCCTGAGCTCCTTGCCCAGGCCACTGTGAAGGCTGCCGCGACAGCCAGGCGGTCTACAGCTGGCTCATCGTCAGCCTGGCGTGCTCCCTGGCATCAACGGAAACCCTGCGCACGTGGGTGGAGGTCGCCGAGTCTTACTGGCGCCAGTTCATTTGGTCACCTTATCGGAAGACGCCAGGGCAAATGGCCGCGGACAGGTCAGCTAAAAGTACCGGCACGGTGCCTCCGCCCCGGCAAACGGCATCCACCTCCGAGGAAATTCTGACATGAGCTTCGTCGCCAGCCAGGAACGTTCGCAGTCCCAGGCACAAGGGCTGCGCCTGCCCGTTGCCGCCAAGGATCGCGCGCAGTGGCAGCAGCGCCTAAACGCGCTGCCGGTGCTGCGCCACATAGGCGCGGAGCTTGATCTGGCCGATCCTGCCGTCGTCCGGCTCCGGCTGGTGCGGCAACTCGATTCTCACTTGGGAGGGCTTGGCACATCGGCGCTCAACGGTGCAGTGATCGCTGGAATGATCGACTGTGGCATATCGACCGCCGGCATCCTGCAGTTTCGCGGTCGCACGTGCGGAACGGTACACCTGTCGATTGATTTCATGAAACCGGTGCGCATCGCGCTCCCGACGCTCGAGTGCCGCGTGGTGCGGCGCACGGGGGCGGCGCTTCGTGGCTCGCGCTGCTGCCAGGCTGGCTCCTGACCGTACATGCTGCGCGCAAATTCTTCCTGGTGATCTGCCATGCAGGTATCCATGAGACATTTTCTCGTCGGGCAAGCGTGAACAGGATGTTTGTCGACGTCGTGTCGTTGCTGCTATTGACGTTGCCATATGAGCAATTCCGCGAGGATCACGCAATCGATCACCATGCACGCTACTTCTCCGGCAAAGGGGACCCCGACGCCGATGTGCTTTACAGCATCGGTCTTCGCCCCGGGCGTCAATTGGAGTCGCTTTGGCTGGCCGTCGGCTGGGCGCTGGTAAAACCACGCTTTCATTTGCGCTACACGTTGGCGCGTGCCCGCGCCAACTTCGTCGGTGCGCGGCCGCTGCGTCGCATGACGGCCATCCTTGTCTATGCCGCTGCCGGATGCGCGTTGACATGGTTCAACCTCTGGCCTGTCTTTCTGGTGGCATGGGCAATTCCGCTCACAGTCGGCTTCCAGAATGCGGCCCTGCTGACCTTTGCCGGCGAGCACAAGTGGTTCCGCCTGCAAGGGGCGGACGATCGCAGAATCGCATGGCTGCAGCAGCAGACCTCCGCACGCTTCATGGGATGTCCCTATCCCTGTCGATGCGGAAGCGCCGTCTGGCCTGTACTGCAACGCGTGGGCTGGTGGCTACGCATGCTGTGCTGGTTCCTGCCGCTGCGCCTGCTCGTAGTGCCAGGGGATATGCCCGTACATGATTATCACCACAGCAACCCGCGCGGCGACTGGACCAACACACTCTATGTGCGACCCGAATGGATCGCCCAGAATCGTCCGCTGCATAGCGAGACGTGGGGGTTCTGCGCGGCGGTCAATAACGCACTGCGGCCCATGAGCGAGATCCCGGTGGACTATCTCGCCCATGGGGCCGCACCGATTGCAGCCAGCGAGCCGACGTTCGACTCGCTTACCGCGCTCTAGGAGAGAGTTCAATGGCCGACTCCCACACCCTGCTGCCAATGGCCGTAGCCGGAGCGGCCGCTTCATCCCTTCCCCTTCCGCGACTTCCGAAACTCCCCTCCACATGGACACCAAACAGACTGCCAATGTTGCCGCCGAGATCCTCCCGAACGCCCATTTACGCCCCTCCGCTAAACTCCCCGATGCGGAGGGCTTCGCCAGTCGCATAGGCAGGGTGCAGAGTTCCGCTGTGCGGGACCTGCTGAAGTACAGCAAGATTCCCGGCGTTATCTCACTTGCAGGTGGCATCCCTGCGTCGGACCTGTTCGATGCGGCAGGCCTACGCGAATCGCTTGCCGCAGTCGTGGACAGCGGCGCTACGTCCGCGTTCCAGTACGGACTGACCGAAGGCGAACCTGCACTGCGCGAACAGATCATGCACCTGCTGCGGCATCGCGGTATCGCCGCAAGTCCGGCTGGCATCCTGGTCACATCTGGCTCGCAACAAGGCCTGGATGTCGCGGCGCGTACTCTGCTCAACCCCGGCGACACGGTGCTGGTGGAACGGCCATCGTATCTGGCGGCGCTGCAGGCATTCGGCCTTGCCGAGGCCAACATTGTCTCCGTGCCATCCGATGAAGCGGGCATCGATGTGGACTGGATCGAGTCCTATGCCTCGCGTCATCCGGTCAAGGCCATTTACGTCGTCCCGAATTTCGGCAATCCGAGCGGGCGCACACTCTCCCTGGAACGGCGGCAGCGGCTCGCCCACGTTGCCGGTTCCAACGGAACCTACATCATCGAGGACGATCCCTATGGCGAATTGCGACTCTGCGGCAAACCCGTCGCCAGCATCGTGGCGCTCGCTGCGGGAAGTGCTGCGCAATGTCGCGTGCTTTACCTATCGTCGTTTTCCAAGATCCTGTCCCCTGGCCTGCGCGCCGGCTGGATGGTATTACCCCCGGCGGTGTTCGACCACGCTGCACTGGTTAAGCAGGCGATCGACCTGCACACGTGCAGCCTCTCCCAGCAGCTCATTGCGGAGTACCTGGCCAACGGACGATTGCAGCCTCGATTCGAGCTGCTGCGCAACGCCTACCGTGAGCGACGCGACGCGCTGATTGCCGGACTGCACCGCCACCTGGGCGAGGCTATCCATTTCAACGCGCCGGAGGGCGGGATGTTCCTGTGGGCCCGATTCGCACCGCAGGTAGACGCCGCCCGGGTGCTGCAGGCCGCTATCCAAGCCGGCGTAGTCTTCGTGCCGGGCGCCGCATTCTTTGCCGATACTCCCGAACGTAATACCCTGCGCTTGTCGTACTCGACCGTCGACGCCGAGTCCGCTGACATCGGCGCCTCCAGACTGGCCCAGGCGCTGCGCGCTACCTGCAACGGCACTCTGCCTTCGGCCATTTCGGCGTTCGGAATGCGCAGGCTCAAAAACTGAAAATTCATACCTGAAAGCGTGAATTTTCCAGTGGATCTCCCCGCTTCACGGCCATTGAGCACTGTTGGCGCGTTGGTAAAATCGAGCACATACCTAAAGGACTGTCCCGATGACGGTGCGCAAGCTCGATTTCCGCAATCCGGACCACCATGCCTCGCTATTTTCCGTCGCGCCTGTGCGCAGCAGCACGACGTACGACTGGAAAGCGTTGTATTTCGAGCGGCGCGACGATGCACTTTTCCAGACCGGTGAGCACGCCATTGACGGGCACTATCTGATGGTCAAGCTCAATCCGCTCTCGATCGCGGAGCGCCGCATCGACGGCAGGCTGCGTACTGAAGTGCAGCGTCGCGGTTCCACAGCCTATGTGCCAAACGGATGCGGTCACAGCGTGCGCTATGTGCGTCCGCTAGGCAGCCTGTGCCTCATGACGCTGCATGACTGCACGCTGCGCGAAGTCGCCGACGAGCTAGGCGTTACAGGCTTTGCCGGTGTGCCAACCTTTGCCCAGGCGCCGGACAACTTCGTGCTCAACGCCTTCGAGGCGCTCGACCAGGAACTGCGTAACGGCAATCCACACGGCGCGCTGATCGGTGAGACGTATGCACGCCTGGTAGCAGCGCATATCGTGACATGCTACGGCAAAGGACCTCGCGGTAGCGGCCGAATACCGGCGTTGACTATCGCGCGCATGAAATGGCTGGATGAGTACATAGAAGCGCATCTCACGCATCGGATAACTTTGGAGGCCTTGGCCCGGCAGGCAGGGCTCAGCCCTTACTATTTCACTCGCGTGTTCAAGGACGCCACTGGCCTGCCGCCCTATCGCTACGTCTTGCATAAGCGTATCGAATATGCCTGCGCCACCTTGCGCCGTGACGAGCTTTCGATTGAAGATGTGGCGCTAGCCTGCGGCTTTGGCGACAATGCCCAGTTCACCAAGCAGTTCAAGAAGATCTGCGGCGTCACGCCATCCGCCTATCGAATGGCGTGCAGGCAGGACGAAATTGCCGGAATCGCTTGACGCATTAGAAGCCCCACTTGCCTTCGCACAAACGGTGAGGCGAGGATTATCTCCAGAGCGCCAAGGCACCGGCAGCTCAGGCAATCAGCAGCTTCGTCCCGCGTTCCTTCAAAACCGCGCCCAGCTCCGGCTCCGGCGCCATGTCGGTAATCACCCAGGCGGCCAGTTCGGCATGCTTGATGGTGACGCCGGTGTTGCGGCCGAACTTGGTGTGGTCGGCGACCACGCAGGCCACGTCGGCCGCCAGCAGCATGCGGCTGCGCAGCTCCGCCGCGGCGCGGGAGAAATCGCAGATCTCGCCGCGCGGCGTGATGCCGCCGATGCCGATAAAGGCGAAGTCCGTGTGGTAGCGCGACAGCTGCTCGATGGTGTCCCAGCCATGGGTGGCGTCTTCGTTGTCCTGCAGCTCGCCACCCAGCACGATCACGCGGTTGCCGTTGCGCCGGCCCAGCAGCTGGGCGATGGCCAGGTCGTTGGTGTAGACCAGCAGGTTATGGTGCCCGTGCAGCGCCTGCGCCACCGCATGCGTGGTGGTGCCGTAGTCCAGGATCAGCGAGGCGCCGTCGCGCACCAGCTCGGCCGCGCGCACGCCGATGGCGCGCTTGCCCTCGGCATTGACCTGCGCGCGGGTCTGGGTATCGGGCTCGGTCCGGTCCGGCGCCAGCGCGCCGCCATGGGTCAGCACCAGCAGCCCGCGCGTGGCCAGCGCATTGAGGTCGCGGCGGATGGTCTCGCGCGATACGTCAAGCTCGCTCACCAGCTCGCTGATGGCCAGCGCGCCGGTCGCGGACAGCTGGTCGAGGATATATTTCTGCCGTTGTTCGGCGAGCACGGGGACTCCGGAAGGGTCGGGGACTTGGGGGCTGATTCTAGCGCAGCCAGGGCCCCCCCGAGCGACCTTGCGCGAAACTGCGACGGCCCTTCCCGTAACCGCCTGGGTGCTCCCTCTCCCGCTTGCGGGAGAGGGTTGGGGTGAGGGCGGGAGCGTCACGTAGTAAAGGCCCTCGCTATTGCACCGCCCGCCCTCACCCCCGGCCCCTCTCCCGCGCGCGGAAGAGGGGAGCAAACCCGCAGCGGTTTCAGCCTTGATTCACCCCCACGGCAACGTAATCGTCTTCAAATTGGTAAAGCTCTTCGCCGCCTCCTGCACCCCCTCCTTGTAGCCCAGCCCCGAGTCCTTGATCCCGCCGAACGGCGTCAGTTCGATCCGGTAGCCAGGCACCTCCCACAGGTTGACGGTGCCCACATGCAGCGCATTGGCGATTTTGGTGAAGGCCTCGATATTGTTGGTGCACACCCCCGACGACAGCCCGAACGCGGTGCCGTTGGAAATCCGGATGGCATCGTCCACATCGCGGAAGGTGATGATGGGCGAAACCGGACCGAAGGTTTCCTCGCGCACCACCGTCATCGACGGATCGACGCGGTCCAGCACCGTGGGCGCATAGCTGGCGCCGTTGCGCTGGTTGCCGACCAGCAGCCGCGCGCCCTGCGCCACCGCCTCGTTGACGCGGGCCTCGAACAGCTGCGCGGCCTGCTCGTCGATAACGGTGCCCATGTCGACACCGCGGTCCATCGGGTCGCCGTACTTCCAGGCGCGGGTCTTCTCCACCACCAGTTCGGTAAAGCGCGCCGCCACGGCCTGGTGCACCAGCATGCGCTTGACCGCGGTGCAGCGCTGGCCGGAGTTCTTGTACGAGCCCTGCACCGCCAGGTCGGAGGCACGATCCAGGTCGGCGTCGTCGAGCACGATCAGCGGGTCGTTGCCGCCGAGTTCCAGCACCACGCGCTTGTAGCCGGCCTTGCTGGCGATGTACTTGCCGATCGCGACGCCGCCGGTGAAGGTGACCAGGTCCACTGCCGGGTGTGTGATCAGCTCGTCGGCGATCTCGCGCGGGTCGCCGGTGACCACCTGGAACATCTGCGGCGGCAGGCCGGCTTCGTACAGCAGGTCGGCGAGGTAGAACGCCGACAGCGGCACCTTTTCCGATGGCTTGAGCACCATGCGGTTGTTGGTGGCGATCGATGGCGCGACCTTGTGCGCGACCTGGTTCATCGGGTGGTTGAACGGCGTGATGGCGCTGATCACGCCCATCAGCGGCTCGCGCTGCGTCATCACGCGGCGCTTCTTGCCGTGCGGCGTCAGGTCGCACGAGAACAGCTGGCCGTCGTCGCGCAGCGCCTCGGTGGCGGCAAAGCCCAGCACGTCGGCGACGCGGCCGATCTCGTACAGGGAATCCTTCTTGGACAGGCCGGACTCGAGCGTGATCAGGTCCGAGGCCTCCTCGGTGCGCTCGCGCAGCAAGGCCGCGGCGCGGTTCAGGATGGCGGCGCGCTCGTAGCGGGTCAGCGTGGCGCGGTAGGCCTGGCCCACCTCGAAGGCGCGGCGCACGTCCTCGAGCGTGGCCTTGGGCACGGTGCCCACCAGCGATCCGTCAAACGGGTTGCGCACTTCGATGACGCGCTCGCGCACGATCTTCTGGCCGTCGATGCGCAGCGCTTCGGCGCGGAAATGGGGGCTGACGGCGCCAGCGGGAAATTGGGGGGCGTTCATGAGTCTCCTCCGGTAGATGCGGGTCAGGCAGCGGCTCGAACCGCCAGATACGATGCGGGCGTTCAGTGCAGGTGGTTCAGCGCGACATCGAAGATGTCGAAATTGCGCAGCACGGCTTTGCCGGGAATGCCGGCGGTGGCGCGGTTGAACACCAGCGGCACGGTCTGCTCCGACACGCCGCCATGCGAGCGCAGCGGCGCGTCGAGGCCGGACAGGTCATGGCGGCTGCGGCTGGTGCCCAGCACCACGTGCTTGTCGCTGGTGACCACCAGGTCGCCGACGCGGTCGGGCGGCAGCTCGAAGCGCGCGCACGCGTCGGCGTTGGTCAGCACGCTTCCCACGCCCTGCAGGTCCGACAGGCGCGCCTGGATCGCGGCAGCGTCGGCATCGTCGGGCAAGTAGATGGTGGCGTACGATCCCAGCGCGCCGTGGTGGACCACGTACGGGTCGGTGATCGGCAAGATCACGCGCGCGCCGCCGTCTTCCACGCCGCGGCCCAGCCAGGCATCCAGCTGGTCCTGCAGGTAGATCACGTTGGGCGCCTTGGTGGCGTCGTCATGCTTGGCGTTCATGCCGTGGTCGGCGGTCAGCGCCACCACGCAGCCGAGTTGGTCCAGCCGCGCCAGGTACTTGTCCATCATTGCGTAGAAGGCATTGGCACCGTCCGAGCCGGGCGCGAACTTGTGCTGGATATAGTCGGTGGTGGACAGGTACATCAGGTCCGGGCGGCGCGTTTCCATCAGGCGCACGCCAGCGGCGAAGACGAACTCGGACAGCTCGGCGCTGTAGACGTCCGGCACCGGCATGCCCACCAGTTCGAGCACGCCGTCGATGCCGTTTTCCGCCACCGTGGCCTGGTCGGCCTTCTCCGACGAGAAGCAGATGCCCTGCATGCCGTGGCCCAGCAGCCGGCGCAGCTTGTCCTTGGCGGTGACCACCGCCACGCTGGCGCCGGCCTCGGCAAAGGCGGCCAGGATGGTGCCGGCGCGCAGGTACTTCGGGTCGTTCATCATCACTTCCTCGCCGCGCCCGCCATTGGCGCTGCGATCGAAGAAGTAATTGCCGCAGATGCCGTGCACCGCGGGCGGCGCGCCGCAGACGATGGACAGGTTGTTGGGATTGGTGAAAGTGGGCACCACGCAGGCGCCGCGGAAGGCGGAGCCTGCTTCCAGCAGCCGCTTCAGGTAAGGCGCGCCGCCGCTGGCCGCGGCGGCTTCCAGGTAATCGAACTCGCAGCCGTCGACGCAGACCACCACGACGGGTTGCTGCATCCAGCGATAGCTGCGCTGGTTGACGGTAATGGTGCGGGCGTTGGTATCGGGCATGGTCGGTTCCTGTGCGGGATCGCGGTCGGTAAGGCGGTAGCTGAATTGGATTGGGTCAGGCCGGATCAGTGTCAAGCCGCGGCATCGGCGCCGTCGCTGGTCGCCGACGGGGCCACCGCGGCATGCATGCGCGCGCGGCCGCGCTCGACGTGCTCGCGCATCAGGCGCGCGGCCAGTTCGCCGTCGCGCGCGGCAATCGCCGAGACGATGGCGCGGTGCTCGCGGGTGGAATCGGGCATGGCGGCGTGGCTGCGCGACAGCGCCTCGCGCCGGAACAGCGTCAGTTCCTTGACCAGGCGCCGGTAGGTCTCCAGCAGCTTGCGGTTGCCGGCCAGCTCGACCATGCGGTCGTGGAAGGCCAGGTTCAGCCGCGTGTATTCATCGACATCGCGCGCCTGGCTCGCCGCGTCGAGCGCCTCCACCAGGGCGCGCAGTTCGCGCAGGCTCTCGGGCGTGATGCGCGCGGCCAGCTGCCGGCCGATGAATTCGTCCAGCACCGCGCGCAGTTCATAGATCTCATCGGCTTCCTCCACCGAGATGGCGCGCACGTACACGCCGCGGTTCTTCTCGGTGCGTAGCAGGCCTGCCTGCTCCAGCGCCCGGAACGCCTCGCGCACCGGACCGCGCGACACATTGAGCTGCCCGGCGACTTCGATCTCATTGAGCTTGGCGCCGGGCGCCAGTTCGCCGGACATGATCCGCAGCTCCAGCTCGCGCTGCACCAGGGTGGTCAGCGACTGGCTCTGCAGGATGGTGATTTCGCTCGCCAGCGGGGCTTGGCGTGACATGAACACTCCCGTTTGTGACGGATTCAGCAGTATCGAAAATCCTTATTGCCATTAAAGCAAGCGGTTTGTATATTGTCAACAATCAAGACATCGGCGCAGTCAGAGGGGTGACGAAGCAAGCGCCAAAAGTTTGGCACATGTCTTGCAAGTGTTGTAGTACAAGGGTTTTACGGTGATTCTATGTTGTGCAGCGTGCCCCGTGGCATTGCAACAGATTCACCACATTGACACATTTCTCCACCTACAATGCCGGAAGGAGTCCCCATGCAACCGTCCTTCACCACCACCCTGCGCACCGCCGCCACCCTGCTTGCGCTAGCCGCCTCCGGCACCGCGCTGGCCCAGAAAACCACGCTCACCGTCTATACGGCGTGGGAGACCGAGACCCTCAAGCCCTATGCCGAGGGCTTCGCCAAGGTGGCGCCCGATATCGAACTGAAGTACGTGCGCGATTCCACCGGCGTGATCACCGCCAAGGCGCTGGCCGAGAAAGCCAACCCGCAGGCCGACGTGATCGCCGGGCTGGCGGCGTCGAGCCTGGAACTGCTCAAGCAGGAAGGGATGCTCGCGCCCTACACCCCCAAGGGCTTCGAGAAGCTGACGCGCGACTACAGCGACAAGGCCACGCCGCCGTCATGGGTGGGACTGGATGTGTGGGGCGCGACCATCTGCTTCAACACCATCGAGGCCAAGAAGCGCAACCTGCCCCGCCCCGAGACCTGGAAGGACCTGGCCAAGCCGGTCTACAAGGGCACCATCGTGATGCCCAACCCGGCCTCGTCCGGCACCGGCTTCCTCGACGTGACCGCCTGGCTGCAGCTCTACGGCGAGCAGGAAGGCTGGAAGTACATGGACGCGCTGCACGAGAACATCGCGCAATACACGCATTCCGGCTCCAAGCCCTGCAAGCAGGCCGGCTCGGGCGAGTTCCCGATCGGCATCTCGTTCGAGCTGCGCGCGCACAAGACCCTGGCCGCGGGCGCGCCGATCGAGATGATCTTTCCCAAGGAGGGCCTGGGCTACGACATCGAGGCCGCCGGCATCGTCAAGGGCACGAAGAAGATGGAGGCCGCGCAACGCTACCTGGACTGGCTCGCCAGCAAGGAAGCCAACCAGCTGTTCGCCAGGGACTGGGCCATCGTCGCCTACCCCGGCGTGGCGAGAAAGGTCGAGACCATCCCGGCCAACTACGAGCAGATGCTGGTCAAGAACGATTTCGGCTATATCGCCAAAAACCGCGAGCGGGTGCTGACCGAATGGCAGAAGCGCTACGCCAGCAAGTCGGAGAAGCAGCCCTGAGCGCCTGAGCGCCGTTTTGTACCGGCGCCGCCGGCCCGCCTCGCTGGCGGGCGGCGCCGGGGTCCCCCAACAGAACACACCAGGCCCCACGCCATGCAGACCTCCACATCCACGGCCGAGACCTATCTCAGCCTGAAAGGCATCCACAAGCGCTTCGGCGGCAGCAGCGGCGCCTTCGTCGCCCTGCACAACATCGACCTCGACGTGCGCCAGGGCGAGCTGCTGTGCTTCCTGGGCCCGTCGGGCTGCGGCAAGACCACGCTGCTGCGCATCATCGCGGGGCTGGAATCGCAGAACGCCGGCACCATCCACCAGGGCGGGCGCGATATCTCCACGCTGCCGCCGATGGAGCGCGACTACGGCATCGTGTTCCAGTCCTATGCGCTGTTCCCCAACCTGACCGTGGCCGACAACGTCGCCTACGGCCTGGTCAACCGGCGCATGCCGCGCGACCAGCGCCGCGCGCGCGTGGCGGAACTGCTGACGCTGGTGGGGCTGCCCGATCGCGGCAACCAGTACCCGGCGCAGCTGTCGGGCGGCCAGCAGCAGCGCGTGGCGATCGCGCGCGCGCTGGCCACCTCGCCCGGCCTGCTGTTGCTGGACGAGCCGCTGTCGGCGCTCGACGCGCGCGTGCGGGTGCGGCTGCGCAGCGAGATCCGCGCGCTGCAGCAGCGCCTGAACATCACCACCATCCTGGTCACGCACGACCAGGAAGAGGCGCTGTCGATGGCGGACCGCATCGTGGTGATGAACCAGGGCGCGATCGAGCAGGTCGGCACCCCGGCGCAGGTCTACCAGCGCCCGGCCACGCCGTTCGCGGCGGACTTCGTCGGCAAGACCAACATGCTGGGCGCGCGCGTCTGCGGCGACGGCGAGCTGCACCTGGGCGGCGTGCGCATGCGCTGCGCCGCGCCGGCCGGCTGCTGCCCCGACGAGGACGTGCAGGTGTTCTTCCGCCCCGAAGATGTCTGCGTGCGCGGCATCGAACAGCATGGCCCCAACGTGCTGGAAGCCACCGTCGACAAGATCGAGTTCCTCGGCGCCTTCTCGCGGCTGACGCTGCGGCTGCCCGATGCCGGGCCCGCGGCAGCGGGTGCCGCGGCCGCGGCCGGCGGCGCGCTCTATGCCGACCTCTCGCTCAATGACCTGCACGAGCTGCGCCCGCACACCGGCGACCGGCTGCGCCTGGCCATTCCCGCTGACCGTATCCGCATCTTCCGCCACGCATGCGCATGAGCCTCACTGCGGCGCCGGCCACCACGTCTGCCTCCCTGCCGGCTACCGATACCCTAGCCCCCGCCTCGGCCAGCGCGCCGGCGGGGCCCGCCAACCCCGGCGCGCAGCCCCCGCTGCCCGCATCGCCGGCCTCGCCGGCGCTGGTCGCCAGCGCGGTGCGCGCGCACTGGACCGACCGCCTCGCCCACGTGCTGCTGGCGCTGGCCGCGCTGGCGCTGGCCTGCTTCGTGCTGGCGCCGATCGTGATGATCCTGGCCAAGAGCGTGCAGAACCGCGACGGCACCCTGGCCGGCATCGCCCACTTCCGCGCCTACTTCGAATCGCCCGCGCTGCTGCGCTCGGTCTGGAACAGCCTGTGGGTGTCGGCGCTGGCCACCTGCATCACGGTGCCGCTGGCGTTCGGCTTTGCCTATGCGCTCACGCGCAGCCGCATCGCCTGCAAGGGGCTGCTGCGCAACCTGGCGCTGATCCCGCTGCTGGCGCCCTCGCTGCTGGCAGCCATCTCCTTCATCTTCTGGTTCGGCAACCAGGGCCTGTTCAAGCCGTGGATGGGCAGCACGCAGATCTACGGGCCGCTCGGCATCGTCGCGTCGCTGGTATTCGCCACCTTTCCGCATGCGCTGATGATCCTGATCACAGCGCTGTCGCTGACGGATGCGCGGCTGTATGAAGCCGCCGATGCGCTGGGCACCTCGACCGTGCGCAAGTTCTTCACCATCACCGTGCCGGGCGCGCGCTACGGGCTGGTCAGCGCCGCCATGGTGGTGTTCACCTATGCGATCTCGGACTTCGGCATCCCCAAGGTGATCGGCGGCAACTTCCATATGCTGGCGACCGACATCTACAAGCTGGTGATCGGCATGCAGGACTTCTCGCAGGGCGCGGTGGTGTCGCTGATGCTGCTGGTGCCGGTGGCCGTGACCTACTGCGTCGACGCGCGCGTGCAGCGCCGCCAGATGGCGCTGATGTCGGCGCGCTCGGTGCCCTACGTGCCGCGCCGCAGCCCGCGCTTCGACCTGGCCATGGCGGTGTTCTGCTGGCTGATGGCGGCGCTGATGCTGGCGGTGATGGGCATGGCGGTGTACGCGTCCTTCGTCAAGCTGTGGCCGTACAACTTCTCGCTGTCGCTGAACCACTACCGGGTCGGGCTGGTCGAGGGCGGCGTGGTCGATTCCTACCTGAACAGCCTGCGCATGGCGGGCCTGGCCGCGGTGATCGGGCCGGTGTTCATCTTCGCCACCGCCTACCTGCTGGAGAAGACCCGCGGCATGGACTGGCTGCGCGGCTTCGCGCGGCTGATGGCGGTGCTGCCGATGGGCGTGCCGGGGCTGGTGCTGGGGCTGGGCTACATCTTCTTCTTCGTGCCGCAGGCCAATCCGCTGCACGGGCTGTACCAGACCCTGGGCATCCTGGTGCTGGTGACCATCGTCCACTACTACGCATCGTGCCACCTGACCGCGGTGACCGCGCTCAAGCAGCTCGACAGCGAGTTCGAGGCCGTGTCGGCATCGCTCAAGGTGCCGTTCTACAAGACCTTCTTCAAGGTCACGGTGCCGGCCTGCCTGCCCGCCGTCCTGGAGATCTCGCGCTACCTGTTCATCAACGCGATGACCACGGTCTCGGCGGTGGTGTTCCTGTACGGCGCCGACACCAAGCTGGCCTCGGTCGAGATCGTCAACCTGGACGAGTCCGGCGACATCGGCCCGGCCGCGGCCATGGCCACGCTGGTGGTGCTGACTTCGGCCGGCGCCTGCCTGCTCTATTACCTGCTGCAACGCGTGCTCGATTGCAAGACCCAGGCCTGGCGCCAGGGCAACGACTGACTTTCCCTTTCCAAGCCTTCCCAATCAGGAGTTCAACATGATTCGCGGCAACGACCCGATCCTTCTGACCCCCGGCCCCCTGACCACCTCGCTCGCCACCAAGCAAGCCATGCTGCGCGACTGGGGCTCGTGGGACGCCGCCTTCAACACCATCACGCGCAGCCTGTGCGACGACCTGGTGCGCATCGTCCACGGCGAAGGCACCCATGTCTGCGTACCGATGCAGGGCAGCGGCACCTTCTCGGTGGAAGCCGCCATCGCCAACGTGGTGCCGCGCGACGGCAAGGTGCTGGTGCCGCAGAACGGCGCCTATTGCCAGCGCATCCTGAAGATCTGCAAGGTGCTCGGCCGCGCCAGCGTGGAGCTGCCGATCCCGGAAGACCAGCCCGCCAGCGCCGCGCTGATCGAGGAAGCGCTGCGGCGCGATCCGTCGATCACGCACGTGGCGCAGGTGCACTGCGAGACCGGCGCCGGCGTGCTCAACCCGCTGCAGGACATCGCGCTGCTGTGCCAGCGGCTGGGCAAGGGCCTGATCGTCGATGCCATGAGCTCGTTCGGCGCGATCGAGATCGATGCGCGCACCATGCCCTTCGACGCGCTGGTGGCCGCCACCGGCAAGTGCATCGAGGGCGTGCCCGGCATGGGCTTCGTGCTGGTGAGAAAGGACGTGCTGGAAGCCAGCCAGGGCAACAGCCACTCACTGGCGCTGGACCTCTACGACCAGTACGTCTACATGCAGAAGACCACGCAGTGGCGCTTCACCCCGCCGACGCACGTAGTGGCCGCGTTCCGCGCAGCGCTGGACCAGTTCCTGGAAGAAGGCGGCCAGCCGGTGCGCGGCGCGCGCTATCGCCGCAACTGCGACACGCTGGTAAAGGGCATGGCGGCGCTGGGCTTCCGCGCCTTCCTGCCGGCGGCGGTGCAGGCCCCGATCATCGTCACCTTCCACGCGCCGGCGGATGCGCGCTATGACTTCAAGAGCTTCTACGCCAAGGTGCGCGAGCGCGGCTACATCCTGTATCCGGGCAAGCTGACCCAGGTGGAAACCTTCCGCGTGGGCTGCATCGGCGCGATCGACGACAACGAGATGCGCAACGTGGTGACGGCAATCGGCGAGGTGCTAAGGGAGATGGGGATCGAGATGCAGGGGCGGCTGGCAGAGGCGGCTTAATAGACTGAGCTTCCGCAATCGTTGGCAGCAAGCTCCCCTCTCCCGCAAGCGGGAGAGGGGAGAAAACAAGCGGGTTCGCGAAACGCCTCGACCCAGCAAACCACAAGAACCAACCACCCCTTCATGTCCCTCCCCCCGGATTTCCACGGCCTCGCCTTTGCCGCCGTGATGCTGTCGGCACTGATGCATGCGTCGTGGAACGCCATCGTCAAGATCGGCGGCGACCGCCTGTCGTCGATGGCGCTGATCGACACCTTCTGCCTGCTGGTGGCGCTGCCGTTCCTGTTCGTGGTGCCCGTGCCGGCACCGCAGGTATGGCCGTTCCTGCTGGCCACGGTGGCGCTGGAGGTGGTCTACAAGCTGTCGCTGGTGGCCGCCTACAACCGCGGCGACTTCAGCCAGGCCTATCCGCTGATGCGCGGCTCGGCGCCGATGATGGTGGCGATGCTGCTGTTGCTGACCGGCAGCGAACGGCTGGGCCCGGGCGGCTATGCCGGCATCGCGCTGATCTGCTGCGGGCTGGTCAGCCTGGTGCACTGGCGCCGGCAGGCGCCCGACCTGCTCGGCTTCGCGCTGCTGGCCGGGGCCTGCCTGGCGGGCGGCACCGTGATCGACGGCACCGCGGTCAAGCGCCATGGCGAGGTGCTGACCTACATCGTCTGGCTGCAGGCGATGTCACACGTGTTCATGCCCGGCTACGCTTTTGCCCGCCGCGGCACGTCACTGCTGGCGCTGCTGCGCACCGAATGGAAGCGTGCCGGCATCGGCGGCATCAACCGCGTGGGCTCGTATGCGCTGATGCTGTGGGCCATGACGCTGGCGCCGGTGGCCAAGCTGGCGGCGCTGCGCGAGTCGAGCGTGATCTTCGCCGCGCTGCTGGGGCACTTCCTGCTGCGCGAGGCGTTCGACCGGCGCCGGCTGATTGCCACAGCGCTGGTGCTTGCGGGCATTGTGACGCTGCAGATGGCGCGGTAGGGATCATTTTCCCGTGGCGATCCGCGTCAGCTAGCGGTTCATTTCGCGGGCTACCCGCGTGAAGCAGGCGATGGCATTCTGCGCCATCGGCGATGGCGTCCGGTTGCGAAGGCTCACCACTCCCATTTCGGAATACAGCGAGGGCAGCCCGCGGATTTGCAGCGGCAACAGCGCGCCTGACTCAACATCTGCCCGCATCGACACCTGCGTCGCGGCAAGCACCGTGTCGGTGGACAACGCCACGCGCCGGAGCACGGCAATGTCATCGCATTCCAGCGCAAGGACGGGTTCCTGGCCCGCAGGTAAACCAAGCAACCTTGCCAGCGCAGCTCGCACCGGGCTTGGCAGCTTCGTCGCCGCGATGCCGTACGCCCAGGCGTCCTTCAATGAGCATTCACGTCCGGCAAGCGGATGCGCGGCGCGGCCGTAGAGGTCGCCGCGCTGCTTTCCCAGGGGACGGATATCCAGCGCCGCGTCATCGGGCAGGTCGCGCACATCGGCGACGAAGAACTCGATATCCTCGGCGCGCAGGCGTTCCAGCAACTGCTGCCAGTTGCTCTCCTCCACGCGCAAGGCAACCTCCGGATGCAGTCGGCGCAATTCGGTCAGCACCAACGGCAAGAGGGTCGCGGCCGGGAAGGGCCCGATGCCGAAGGCCGTGTCGCCCAACTGACTGTCGCGATAGAGATCGACATCGCGCTGCAGGCAGCGTGCCTCGAACAGCAGCCGCCGCGCCCGCGCGATCACGAATTCGCCGGCCGGGGTTGGCCGCACGTCTCCGATGTCGCGATCGAACAGGCGGATGCCAAGGTCGCCTTCAATGGCCTGGATGCTGCGACTGAAGGCTGGCTGGCTAAGGTGAACACGCTCCGCCGCCCGCGCGAAATGCAACTCATCGGCAAGCGCCAGGACATGACTGAGGCGGCGGAGGTCCATCATTTCAATGCTCTCAACGCATTAGAACATTGCGAAGTATGCATTGGACGCATTAGCACGGCAAGCCTACAGTCATCGGGACGCTGGCGTCATACAGCCCATAAGCGAGATCGGAGACACCCACATGAGTCCGCAACTACAGAACATATTGATCGTGACACTCATGCTTGGCTTTGCCGGGCTGGAGATCGTCACACGGCGCTACAAAGATAGCGTTCACGCTACACAGGACGACACCCGGCTGGAACTGGCCATGTTCCTGAGCTTGCTGGCGGTGGTGCAGCCGCTGCTCTTGCTCGCCACGAACGTGCTCTGCACGTGGCTGATTCCGGAACAGCGTGGCGCCTGGGCGGACCTGCCGTGGTGGGCCATGGCCGCGATCCTGCTTGTTTGCGATGACCTGACCCAGTACTGGTGGCATCGGATCTCGCATACCCCGTTGTTGTGGCCATTGCACCGCGCGCACCACACCGCGCAATACATGAGCATCCGCATCACGTACCGCAACAACTTCTTCTATTACCTGATGATGCCGGGTCTCTGGTTCGCGGGTGTGTTGCTTTACCTCGGCTTTGCCAAGGTCTACGGCGTCTACTTCGTCATCAAGATCGCCGTGATTCTCGGGGCGCATAGCGCATGGCGCTGGGACGAGCCCTTGTACAGGATCCGTGTGCTGCGCCCGCTGATGTGGCTGCTGGAACGGACCATCTCGACGCCTGCCACGCACTGGGCCCATCACGCGCTGACCAACGAGGACGGCATCGGGCATTACAAGGGCAACTTCGGCAATCTCCTGTTCTTCTGGGACATCCTGTTCGGCACCGCCCACATCACGCGCAAGTACCCGGCCAGGGTCGGCTTGCAGGACGATCTGATCTTTGGCCAGGAGCGCTGGTTCATCCAGATGTTCTACCCGCTGTGCCAGTCTCGTCGCGAACATTCCGCGCTGCGCTTTGGCGGCCGCGCCTATGCCGAAGAGGAAACCCGATCCGATGCGCTGCCGCAGGCCACCGAACAGCGGAGGTCGGCATGAATGACCGCGCGCTGACAGATCAGCAGGCCAGCCAGGCCATTGAGCATGCCCGCGTGGAAGCGCTATTCGCTGCCCAGCAGCAAGCCTTCCTGCAGGACACCTGCCCGGACGCCGGCACAAGACGGAACCACCTGCACGCACTCAAACGGCAACTGCTGCGCTACCAGGACGTGCTGGCCGAGGCAATTTCGCGCGACTTCGGCGAGCGGGCCGTGGCCGAAACCAAGATGTTGGAAGTCCTGCCGACCACGCTCGAAATCCGGCACGCGATCTCGCACCTGCGCCGCTGGATGCGCCCGAGCCGACGCAGGCCCGAACTGCTGTTTGCGACCAACAGCCTCCAGGTGAGATACCAGCCCAAGGGCGTGGTCGGGGTTATCGCCACCTGGAATTTCCCGGTCTACCTGTCGCTCGGGCCGCTGGTGACAGCGCTGGCGGCAGGCAACCGCGTCATGATCAGGATGCCGGAGACCACTCCGGCCACCAACGCCACGCTCAGGAAGATGCTGAGCGAGGTCTTCGCCGAGGACCATGTTGCGCTGATTGGCGAGGAGCTGGAAGATCCCGCCGTCTTCACCGCCCTGCCCTTCAACCACATTGTCTTCACCGGCTCGCCGGCGGTGGGCCGCATTGTCATGGCCCAGGCAGCGCGCAATCTCACGCCGGTCACGCTGGAACTCGGCGGCAAGTCGCCTGCCATCGTGTTGCGCGACTATCCGGTGCGCGAGGCCGCCAGAAGCATCGCCCATGGCAAGGGGATCAACTGCGGGCAGATCTGCGTGGCACCTGACTATGCATTGGTGCCGCGAGAGCAGGTGGACGCCTTCGTCGACGCATTGCAGCAGAGTTTCGGGAAACTGTTCGGCAAGCTGACTGACACCAACGCCGACTACACAGCGCTGGCCACCGACCGCCACGCGGCGCGGATACTGGACCTGCTGGACGATGCACGCGCCAAGGGCGCGACGGTGATCGCCTGCGGCGAGGTTGGCAGCGGGCGGCGCATGCCACTCCATATCGTCACGCATTGCACGCCGCAGATGCGCCTGATGCGCGAGGAAATCTTCGGCCCCGTCTTGCCCGTGGTGCCCTACGACACGCACGAGCAAGCAATCGAAATGGTGCAGCGGCAAGCACGCCCGCTGGCGCTGTACTGCTTCAGCCATGACAAGCCTGAACGCGAGAAGCTGCTGGCGCGCACGCATTCCGGCGGGGTCACCATCAACGACTGGGCCTGGCACGTAGTCAACCACGATGCGCCCTTTGGCGGCGTCGGCCAGTCAGGGATGGGCAATTATCACGGCGAGGAGGGGTTCCGCGAGCTGTCGCACGCGCGCACCGTGTTCAAGCGGCATCGCTTCTTTCCTATCGGCTTGTTCCTTCCGCCGTATGGCAACCTTGCGCAGCGCCTGACCCTGAAGCTGTTCGCCGGACATGGCGATCCTGAGGTGAAAGGGCCCTTCTGACCTCCGGCGCTTTAGTTGACACTGCCGCGCGGCCTCGCGAGCGCCACTGTTGCATTTTGCGTTGTTGTTTGGCATTTTGTGGAATAAGATTCAGCCACACGCTGATCATCGTTCCCAAGGTGCCCTACATGCCCCCACTGCCCTCCCACTCCCGCGTCGTCATCATCGGCGGCGGCATCATCGGCTGCAGCGTGGCCTACCACCTGACCAAGCTGGGCTGGAAAGACGTGGTTCTGCTTGAGCAAGGGCAGCTCTCGTGCGGCACGACCTGGCACGCAGCGGGCCTGGTCGGCCAGTTGCGCGCGCAGGAGAGCATGACCAAGCTGATCCGCTACTCAACCCGCCTCTACAGCGAGCTGGAAGCGGAGACCGGCCTTGGCACCGGCTGGAAGCAATGCGGGTCGCTGTCGGTGGCGCGCACGGCTGAGCGCATGACGCAACTGCGCCGCACCGCGGCGGTGGCGCGGGCCTATGGTGTTGAATGCGAAGTCATCTCTGCGTCCCAGGCCGGCGAACTGTGGCCAGTGATGCGCACCGACGATCTGCTTGGCGCAGTGTGGCTGCCGGGCGACGGCAAGGCCAACCCGACGGACCTCACGCAGGCGCTGGCACGTGGCGCGCGCTCACGCGGCGCGGTGGTCGCGCAGGACACCAAGACCACCGCGCTCCACACCCGCGATGGCCGCGCCACCGGCGTCAGCTGGCGCAACAAGGCCGGCGACGAAGGCCGCATCGAAGCCGAGATCGTGGTCAATTGCGCCGGCCAGTGGGCGCGCCAGGTGGGGCAGATGTGCGGCGTGACCGTGCCGCTGCATTCGGCCGAGCACTACTACATCGTCACCGAGCGCATTGCCGGCGTGCATCCCGACCTGCCGGTGATGCGCGACCCCGACGGCTTTATCTACTTCAAGGAGGAAGTGGGCGGGCTGGTGATGGGCGGCTTCGAGCCGGACGCCAAGCCGTGGGGCATGCAGGGCATCCCCGAGCCGTTCGAGTTCCAGCTGCTGCCCGATGACTGGGACCAGTTCCAGATCCTGATGGAAAACGCGCTGGTGCGCGTGCCGGCGCTGGAAACCGCGCAGGTCAAGCAGTTCTACAACGGCCCGGAATCGTTCACGCCGGATAACAACTTCATCCTGGGCGAGGCACCGGAGCTGCGCAACTTCTACGTCGGCGCGGGCTTCAACTCGATGGGCATCGCCTCGGCCGGCGGCGCCGGCATGGCGCTGGCCGAATGGATCGTCGCGGGCGAGCCCACCATGGACCTGTGGCCGGTCGATATCCGCCGCTTCGCCGGCTTCAACGGCAACCAGTGCTGGCTGCACGACCGCGTCAAGGAAACGCTCGGGCTGCATTACGCGATGCCGTGGCCGAACCGCGAACTGGAGAGCGCGCGGCCGTTTCGCCGCTCTCCCCTGTATGCGCAGTTGCGCGATGCCGGCGCCGGCTTCGGCAGCAAGATGGGCTGGGAACGGCCCAACTTCTTCGCGCCGCCGCGTGCATCGCCACAGATCGAATACGCCTTCGGCCAGCAGAACTGGCTGCCGTGGAGCGGCGCCGAGCACCGCGCCTGTCGCGAGGGCGTGGCGCTGTTCGACATGAGCTCGTTCTCCAAGTACCTGGTCAAGGGCGCCGACGCCGAGGCGGTGCTGCAGTACGTGATGAGCAACGACGTGGCGGTGCCGCCCGGCCAGACCGTCTACACCGCGATGCTCAACGAGCGCGGCACCTATGAGTCCGACCTGACCGTGACGCGGCTGGCGCACGACCAGTACCTGGTGGTGACCGGGTCGGCGCAGACCACGCGCGACTTCAGCTATATCGAACGGCAGATCCCCGCCGACCAGCGCTGCGTCATCGTCGACGTCACCGGCCAGTACGCGGTGCTGGCGGTGATGGGACCGCGCTCGCGCGAGCTGCTGCAGAAGGTATCGCGCGCGGATTTCTCCAATGAAGGCTTTCCGTTCGGCAGCTCGCGCGAGATCGACCTCGGCTATGCCACCGTGCGTGCGACGCGCCTGACCTACGTGGGCGAGCTGGGCTGGGAACTGTACGTGCCGGTGGAGTTCGCGGTGGGCGTGTACGAGACCCTGCATGAGGCCGGCCGCGCGCTCGGGCTGGTCAATGCCGGCTATTACGCGATCGAGTCGCTGCGGCTGGAAAAGGGCTACCGCGCCTGGGGCCGCGAGCTGTCGCCGTCGGTCGATCCGTTCGAGGCGGGACTGTCGTTCGCCTGCAAGCTGGCCAGCGGCATCGATTTCCGCGGGCGTGAAGCGCTGCTGCGGCTGCGCCAGGCGGGCGCGCCCAGGCGGCGCATGGTGGTGGTGACGGTCGACGGCGCCAGCGACGCCATGCTGTGGGGCGGCGAAGCCGTGCTGCGCACCGGCCCCGACGGCAGCGTGCGCGCGGTGGGATCGCTCAGTTCCGCCGCGTTCGGGCATACGCTGGGCTGCCCGGTCGGCATGGCGCTGCTGGCGCGCGCGGACGGGCCGGCCGATGCGGCGTGGCTGGAAGCCGGCAGCTACCACGTCGACCTGGCCGGCGCCCTGCTGCCCGCGCGCGTGCACCTGCGCGCGGCCTACGATCCGGCCTCGGCAAGGCCCAGGGCCTGAACGGAGGGCCGGCGGGTAATATTCGCGCCGGATGATAACCGTTATTCAACGCCCTGCCTTGAGGTAAACCCTAGGCCACGGCGACAATCGCGGGGTCAGCGCAGCCGTTCAGCGCCAGGACCATGACAACCATGCCCCGCCCCGATTCACCCGCGCCGCAGCCGTAGTGACTGGCGGCACGCCATGCCCTGCAGCGGCCGCACCATCGCGGCCGCGTCCCCTGAACACCTGAACCGTATCCGCGCCAGCCCCCGGGCTGGCCCGCGGATGGCTGCCCTTGCCGCGCAATCTTGCGCAACCCCCAAGGAAATCCATGCCCAGCTTCAACCCTTCACGGCGCACCTTCCTCAAAGCCAGCGTCGTGGCCGGGGTGTCGGTCTATATCGCACCCATCGGCGGCAAGGCTTTCGCGGCCTTGTTCGAAGACAAGATCCTGACCCCCGTGCAGTGGGACGCCAGGGCCGGCGCCCCCAGGTTCCGCATCGACGGCATCGCCAAGGTCACCGGCGCCAAGGTGTTTGCGCGCGATATCCGCTCGCGCGACATGCCGCACTGGCCGCGGCAGCAGTCGCACGCCTTCATCCTGCGCGTGGCCCGGGCCGACCGCATCTATGAGGGCTTCGACCTGGGCGTGCTCGGCGACGGGCTCAAGCCCGACCGCGTCGTCACCGCCGACGACCTGGCCCGCGACGGCGTCGCCTTCCCCGCCTTCTACGGCGACGACATGCTGCTGCCCGCCGGCAAGACCCCGGCCTACCTGGGGCACGCGGTGGCGATCCTGATCTACCACGACTTCGCGCGCTTCCGCTTTGCCAAGGACAAGCTCAAGTTCCGCGACGACGTGATCCGCTACGGCGCGAAGACCGGCCCGCTGGAACGCGACCCGTGGGGCACCTTCCGCTTCGTGCGCGTGGGCGGCGCCACGCCCTATGCGGACGACGTGTTCTCCAGCCTGAAGCATGCGCCGGTGTTCCCCAGCATGATGCGCAAGCACCAGCCGGTCTGGCCGGACGGCAAGGACCACGGCCAGCTCGGCGAACAGGGCATGCACCACGCCGCACGGATCCGCGCGCAGCTGGCAAGGCCGTCCGACGACTGGCTGGTGCTCGAGCGCGAATACAACTCGCAGTCGGCCGATACCGCCGCGCTCGAGCCCGACAACGCCAACTGCTGGTACGACGCCGCCGCGCAGGCGCTGCACATGGTGGTGCCGACGCAAGGGCCGAACGAGGTCGCCGAAAGCGTGGCCGAGATGCTGGCGAAGGCCAAAGGCGCATTCCCGGTGAAGCAGGTGTTTCTGCACCCGTGCTACACGGTCGGCTACGGCTCCAAGGACCACTACAACTTCCCCTTCTATGGCCTGGTCACGGCGCTGTACGCCGACGGCAAGCCGGTGCGGCTGGCCAACGACCGCTACGAGCAGTTCCAGACCTCGATCAAGCGCCACGCCTTCAGGATGCGCTACCGCATCGCGGTGGACCGCAACACCGGCCTGTTCCAGGCTTTCCAGGGCGACCTCGAAGCCAACGGCGGCGGGCGCTCCAATTTCTCGCCGTCGGTGGCGATGGTGGGCGC
The DNA here is from genome assembly GCF_035818815.1 of Cupriavidus sp. SS-3. Classification (NCBI taxonomy): domain Bacteria; kingdom Pseudomonadati; phylum Pseudomonadota; class Betaproteobacteria; order Burkholderiales; family Burkholderiaceae; genus Cupriavidus; species Cupriavidus sp. SS-3. The sequence goes on along the minus strand of NZ_JAYLVT010000007.1, from coordinate 57,788 downwards.
CACCGCGGCGCAATCGATCTACTACTTCCCGAACAACGACCTGACCGCGGTCGCGATCGCGTCGCGCGCCATCGACGCGGGCTCGGCGCGCGGCTACGGCACGCTGCAGAGCATGGCCGCGACCGAGATGATGGTCGACGAGTTCGCCGAGCAGCTCAAGCTCGACCCGATCGAGTTCCGGCTGAAGAACGCGCTGCGCTCGGGCATGAAGAACACGCAGGGCGCGATCCCCGCCGGGGCGATCCGCGTCGACGAGGTGCTGGAGGCAGCGAAGGCCTATCCGCTGTGGACCAACCGCGCCAGCAAGAAGGCGGAGTACGAAGCCGCCCACCCGGGCCGCCGCTATGGCGTGGGCTTTGCGTGCGTGCAGAAGGACTTCGGCACCGGCGCGGAAGCGTCGTTCGCCAAGGTCGAGCTGAAGGCCGACGGCAGCATCGTGCTGCATCACTCCGGCGCCGAGATCGGCACCGGCATGTCGACGTCGCAGGCCGCCGCGGTGGCGCGCTGGCTGGGCAAGCCGGCGCGCGAGGTGCGCACTTCCGTCACCGACTGGACCGACCTGCCGGTGACCGCCTCCGGCGATCCCTACCTGATGAGCCAGGCCGAGCAGGACAGGCTGTCGGCCAATCCGCGCTGGTCGCCGGCCTATGCCTCGCCCGCCAGCGCCACCAACTCGGCCTACTACTTCACCCACAGCACGCGCGAAGCCGCGCGCGTGGTGTTCCTGCACGGGCTGTGGCCGGCGGCGATGGCAATCTGGAGCCAGGGCATCGGCGGCGGCCAGGCGGCCTCGCTGGTGGTGCGCGTGGAAGACGCGCGCTGGGTCGACGGCAAGCTCAGCGCCGGCGGCCTGCAGGCGCTGCCGCTGGAGCAGCTCGCGGCCAAGGCGCACGAGCTGGGGCTGGTGACCGGCGCCACCGTGCACGCTTTCAACCGCTGGCAATGGAGCGAGGCCGATTTCGACATCAACGGGCACGCCGCGCGGCTACCGGTCGACGGCCTGTCGGTGCGCTACGGCGACGGCGCCGATGCAGCGCGCAAGGCGCGCATGCGCAGCCCGGGCGGCTGGCATGTGCTCGATCGCAGCAAGGTCCATATCGCGCCCACGCAGCGCAACAACGCCGCGGTGACCTACTACAGCGCGGTCGGCACCTTCGTCGAGCTGTCGGTGCACGCAGCCAGCGGCAAGGTGGAAATCCTGTCGCACCACTCGATCATGGAATGCGGCACGCAGCTGTCGCCGCAGCTGGTGTCCGGCCAGCTGCAGGGCGGCATCGCCATGGGCATCGGCCACGCGCTGCATGAATACCTGCCGCTCTACGAGGACGGCCCCGGCAACGGCACCTGGAACTTCAACCGCTACCACCTGCCGCGCGCCAGCGACGTGGCCGTGTGGAGACAGACCGGCACGGTGCTGCCGCCGGTCACCGAAACCGACCCGCCCAAGGGCATCGCCGAGGTGGTGATGATCCCGGTGGTGGGCGCCATCGTCAACGGCATCGCGCATGCCATCGGCCACCGCTTCACCGACCTGCCGGTGACGGCGGCCAAGATCCAGGAGGTACTGGCATGAGCATCGCCACCCAGCCCATCACGCTCAACCTCAACGGCAAGGAAGTCGGTCCGGTCGACGTGCCCGAAGGCCTGATGATGATCGATTTCCTGCATGAGTACCTGGACCTGACCGGCTCGCGCCTGGGCTGCGGCCAGGGCATCTGCCACGCCTGCGTGGTGATCCACGACAAGCCCGACGGCACCAGCGAGGAAGTGCGCAGCTGCATCACCGGCGCGCACTGGTTCAACGGCCGCAAGGTGCGCACCGTGGAAGGCCACGGCAAGCGCAACGAGCAAGGCGAGGTGGTCGAGCTGACGCCGGTGCAGCAGAAGTTCCTGGAACATTTCAGCTTCCAGTGCGGCTACTGCACGCCGGGCTTCGTCAACGGCGCCACCATCCTGGTGGAGCAACTCAGGCGCAAGCCGGTGCCGAAGGACCAGGTCGAGGCCACCATCACCCGGGCGCTGGACGGCCACATCTGCCGCTGCACCGGCTACGTGCGCTACTACGAGGCGGTCAGGGACGTGATCACCAGCACGCCGGGCCTGGTGCTGGATAGCGGGAGCGACAAGTGATGCAGCGCACGCCCCTGATGATCGCCACGCGCGCCGCACTGGCAGTCCTGACCGCAGCCGCGGTCATGGCCGGCTGCGGCAGCCGCACCGAAGCGGTTGCCCCTGCTGCCGACCAGGCCCCCCAGGCGCAGCTGTCGCCCGCCGAGCAGATCGCGCGCGGCCGCTACCTGGTGCGCGCGGCCGACTGCGCCGCCTGCCATACCGCACCGCAGGGCGCGCCGTTCGCCGGCGGCGTGGAACTGGCCTCACCCTTCGGGACCTTCTACGGCACCAACATTACGCCGGACAAGACGCACGGCATCGGCAACTGGAGCGCGGACGACTTCTACCAGGCGCTGCATGACGGCAAGGCCCCGGGCAAGCAGCTCTATCCCGCGATGCCGTACACCTCGTACCGCGGCCTGTCGCGCGCGGATTCCGATGCCATGTTCGCCTACCTGATGCAGGTGAAGCCGGCCGCCGTGGCCAACCGTGCGCACGACCTGCAGTTCCCGTACAACCTGCGCTTCGCGCTGGCGGGCTGGAACCTGCTGTTCCTCGAGGACAAGCTGCCGGACGCTTCCCAGGGCAATTCGGCATCGTGGCAGCGCGGCCGCTACCTGTCGAACGCGCTGGGCCACTGCGCCGAGTGCCACACGCCGCGCGCCGCGTTCGGCCGGCTGGACCCGTCGAAGCCGCTGGCCGGCTCCGCGCTGGCGCGCATCGGCGCGCCGGACATCACGCCCGCCGGGCTGGCCGCGCGCGGCTGGACCGCCGCCGACCTGCAGCAGTTCTTCGCCACCGGCATCGCGCCGCAGGGCTCGGCCTTCGGCGAGATGTACCCGGTGGTGCATCTGAGCAGCCAGTACCTGAACCAGGCCGACCTGGCCGCGATGGCCACCTACCTGCTCGGCGACCAGCCGCCGGCGCCGCAGCCGGTCAAGGCCATCAGTGCCGACGCCGCGCAGGTGGCACCGGGCCGCCGCCACTATGTCGCCGTCTGCGCGGGCTGCCATGGCCGCGAGGGCGAAGGCAAGCCGCACGTGGCGGTGTCGATGGCCGGCAACTCGACGGTGCGCAACGCCGACGCGCGCAACCTGATCGTGTCGATGCTCGATGGCATCGCGGCGCAGCGCTTTCCCGGCGTGGAGGCGATGCAGGAGATGCCCGGCTTTGCCGGACGCATGAGCGATGACGAGCTGGCGCAGCTGGCCAACTACCTGCGTGCGACGTGGGGCGGGCAGCCGGCCGATGTGAGGCCGGGTGATGTGAAGGCGCTGCGCGCGGCCGGGCCGGGGCATTGACGACTGACTGCGGCGCGAATCATCCCGCCGTTTTGCTCCCCTCTCCCGCTCGCGGGAGAGGGGAGCGATTGCGTGAGCTAGCAGCAAGTGTTAACGCTGTTGCATAACCAACGAATCCGCCGAGTGTTCCAATCCTGAACACCCGCTGTCACGCACTGGCACACCTGGCCCGATTCCGCGGCCAGATCTTCGGTTTCTCCCCCGCATTTCCGCCCTCTTCCGCCCCGGCACACCTCTTGCGATCTGCTCCGTGCGCACGGCGAAGGCCGTGACGGCACCACACAGATCACTCGAACGGAGCGAGACATGAACATGGCGGAAATCGCCCAGCTGGGCGTCAGCAACCCCTACAAGCAGCAGTACGACAACTATATCGGCGGCCAGTGGGTGCCGCCCGCCGGGGGCGAGTACTTCGAGTCCATCACGCCGATCACCGGCAAGCCGTTCACGCGCGTGCCGCGCTCGAACCAGCAGGACGTCGACGCCGCGCTGGATGCCGCGCACGCCGCCAAGGCCGCGTGGGCGCGCACCTCCACCACCGAGCGCGCCAATATCCTGAACCGCATCGCCGACCGCATCGAGTCCAACCTGAAGCTGCTGGCCGTGGCCGAGAGCATCGACAACGGCAAGCCCGTGCGCGAGACCACCGCCGCCGACCTGCCGCTGGCGGTCGACCACTTCCGCTACTTCGCGGGCTGCATCCGCGCGCAGGAAGGCGGCATTTCCGAGATCGACGGCGACACCATCGCCTACCACTTCCATGAGCCGCTGGGCGTGGTCGGCCAGATCATCCCGTGGAACTTCCCGCTGCTGATGGCCACCTGGAAGCTGGCGCCGGCGCTGGCCGCCGGCAACTGCGTGGTGCTGAAGCCCGCCGAGCAGACGCCCGCCTCGATCCTGGTGCTGATGGAGGTGATCGGCGACCTGCTGCCGCCGGGCGTGGTCAACGTGATCAACGGCTTCGGCCTGGAAGCCGGCAAGCCGCTGGCATCGAGCCCGCGCATCAGCAAGGTGGCGTTCACCGGCGAGACCACCACCGGCCGGCTGATCATGCAGTACGCCTCGCAGAACCTGATCCCGGTCACGCTGGAACTGGGCGGCAAGTCGCCCAACATCTTCTTCGAAGACGTGCTCGCCGCCGACGACGCCTACTTCGACAAGGCGCTGGAAGGCTTTGCCATGTTCGCGCTGAACCAGGGCGAGGTCTGCACCTGCCCGTCGCGCGCGCTGATCCAGGAATCGATCTACGACCGCTTCATGGAGCGCGCGCTCAAGCGAGTCGCGGCGATCCGCCAGGGCCATCCGCTCGACACCGGCACCATGATCGGCGCGCAGGCGTCGGCCGAACAGCTGGAAAAGATCCTGTCGTACATCGACCTGGGCCGCAAGGAAGGCGCGCAGTGCCTCACCGGCGGCGAGCGCAACGTGTTCGACGGCGACCTGGCCGGCGGCTACTACGTCAAGCCGACCGTGTTTGCCGGCCACAACAAGATGCGCATCTTCCAGGAAGAGATCTTCGGCCCGGTGGTCTCGGTCACCACCTTCAAGGACGAGGAAGAGGCGCTCGCCATCGCCAACGACACGCTCTACGGCCTCGGCGCCGGAGTCTGGACCCGCGACGGCGCGCGCGCGTTCCGCATGGGCCGCGGCATCCAGGCCGGGCGCGTGTGGACCAACTGCTACCACGCCTACCCGGCCCATGCCGCGTTCGGCGGCTACAAGCAGTCCGGCATCGGCCGCGAGAACCATCGCATGATGCTCGACCACTACCAGCAGACCAAGAACCTGCTGGTCAGCTACAGCCCCAACGCGCTGGGGTTCTTCTGACCATGGCGGGCCCGGACACCGCGCCGCCCGCGCTGCCGGTCGAGCGCGTGGTGGCAACGCCGGCTGCGCTGGCGCTGATCGCCGAGCTGGCCGCGCGGCACGGCCCGCTGATGTTCCACCAGTCCGGCGGCTGCTGCGACGGCAGCGCGCCGATGTGCTATCCCGCCGGCGAATTGCTGGTGGGCCCGGGCGATGTCTGCCTGGGCCGGATCGGCGGCGCCGCGTTCTACATGACGCGCGCGCAGTTCGAGTACTGGCGCCACACCCGGCTGGTGATCGACGTGGTGCCGGGCGCGGGCGGGATGTTCTCGCTGGAGGGGCGCACGGGCAGACGGTTCCTGACGCGCTCGGAGCTGTTCAGCGACGCAGAGGCGGCGTGGCTGGCGGCGCAGCCGGAACCGTAATGCGGCGATGGGGTGGCGGGTCGTAACAGGTCGGATCGCTGTGCCATCGCATTTCAGGGCTCAGCGATTTCCCACGCACAAGCGTTTGCGGCAAGCTTCGCCCGCCTGTTCGGAATGCGACAACTCTTATCGCCTGCCTGACTCCGGAAGGGAATACTGGATACGTCATCGGGTTGCCGGTGACCGGGCGTGGAAACCCGCGGAGTAGATCAAGGACAGGCCTACTTCCATGGCGGGCCACGCGAGGCAGCCGCAAGGCTGGCCGGGTTCTTCCTTGATCTCGCCGGGTTTCCACCCTCGCTGTATGGCCCGCCACCCCTCACTTTCAATTGTCTGGGGGTGGCCTAACCTGGAAGGAGGATGCGTTGCTGGCCGAGGGGCCGGTAGCGGTTTAGCTGACCGCGCTTGTTTGCTCCCCTCTCCCGCGCGCGGGAGAGGGGCCGGGGGTGAGGGCCAGCGCGCCGTCGAAGTCAGGCGCCGGGTTTCCACCCTCGCTCTATGGCCCGCCACCCTCGCTAAATGTTGCGTGGTTATGGCTTTAAGACTGTTCGGCGGGCACCGCATTCAGAAGCACGTAGCGCGGACGTCCGCCGCCTACCTGAGTTCGTGCGAAGGTCGACTCATAAAGGCTCTGCAAATTGCCAGCAAGCTCAGCAGGATGCTCCAGCCTGGCGGCGATCCTTCCGTAGATGACCTCGTCGGCCCCTTCCGGCACGAACTCAAAGCTTCTATGGTGAGGGAGGACACCGACAAACCTTCCAGTTAGCCGCACCTCTTCTTCACGAACATTCTCATTGCTCAAGCGTTCAACACTACGTGCGACTTGATCAAAGTCCTGAAAGCGGAAAACCTCAGCCCCGGTCTCGATCGTGCACGCTGCCTGGTTATCCGCGAGAACAACCAAGAAAGCCTTCACCTTTTCAAGAGCCCGCGGATCAATCTCTGCAAGGGAGTCAGCCAACTCATCGTCTGTACCAGTCGTACTCTCGATCAGACGCACCGTTCGCCTCATGGCTCTGTTAAGGGGAGTTTCGTCATCAGGTGGTAGTTCCAGGCTTCTCGCCTCCTCCAACTCAAAGCCAAAGGAGCCGACGGCCGTACCAGTAATGAGGAGCTGGTTTTGATCTCGGTTAGGAATAGGCCCCATTGGCGCAAGCGGTCCTGAAAACGAAGCCGCGACAGCCGTCACTGCATCCGCAAACGCCTTTGTGGCGGCAACGCCAAACTCTGCAGCGATTCCATGCGTGCCGCGCACAGGGCGGCCGCGAAAGGTCAGACGCGATTTGGCAGGGGAATTCGGATCGAGGCGCTGAGTGGCCAATACAGCCTGGATACCCTTCAGGCGATGTTCAAGGCTTTGCTTGGTGATGCCTGCTCCAGCCGGCAGTCGAGCGAGCTGGTTGGCAAGAAAGCGTTCCTCTGCGAGAAGGCTTGTATGTTCCTGTCGATTCATGGTTGCCCCGCTTGTGCAGCGCCGGCCGGCGGCGCGCGTGGTACAAGGCCGGCCTCGATCTGCGTCAACTCTGCCAGGGCATCGGCGTCTTCCGCCGGATCCAGGTCAAGTTGAAGGAACCCCTTCCACTGGCTGTTTCGCCGATGTGCCCAGATACTGTACCAGTAGGCGGAAAGGGTTACCAGGTTCCGCCCCGGCAGCGTAGTTTCAACCCAATAGCCATCTACGAGGAATGCCTTTTTGACCTCACCGTGATCCGCGAGATCGCCGGGAAATTTCTGTCCGAGGTCACCGTCCGGATCATCCAGAAAGCTGACCACGTCGACATCCCCGGGATTTCTCGCCTCGAGAACCTCAACGTTCTCACTGAAGCTTCCATCCACCCATTGAAATCCTGATGTAATTCCCGCCTGGTGCAACGTGGCACGGAAGCCCAGAAAGCCGCGCAATATCCTGCAGCGCTGCCAGGAGGTTGCAAACCTGACCACGACAGATACGAGCGAGACTTCGTACGGCGATCTATCCGGGCTGACAGGATCCAGATCGTTGACAGGTGGAAGCACCTGCATTGCATTCCACGCGGGGATAGGCACTTGGCTCATATAGGATTCTGCTCGACTTGGGCGCCCACCGCGATCCAACGGCCTGGGCTGTTCGTTCCATCGGCCGCGTCGCGGCAGCATTACGTTGCATTGGAGGTGTGAACACGATCACGAGAAGTTTTGCACACGGTCGGTACGCGACGCGACGCCATATAGGAACGTGAACGTTCGTGTGCAGGCGGCGGGAAGCGGGAATCCTTGGATCAATTCACTTCCCATACTCCAGCTCCGGATACCAATCCCCCCTTCCCTCCGGCGTGGTATCCAGCAACGTCCACAACGCATCCAGATCCGGCGCCCCGCGCGGATCCTGCCCCGGATCGCACGTCAGCGCATACATCTCGCTACTCCAGAAATGCCGCACCTTGCCATCGCGCCGCGAAAAGACGGTATATCCCGGCACGTCCGCATCCTCCGCACTGACGTAGTCGCGCGTGAAATCGCCGTCCACATCCGCATACACCTTTAGCTGCCTCCACCCTCGCGCCCGCTTGGCCGCGACCAGGCGATCGATCGGCGAGCGCGCCACCATCGCCAGTGCCGTGCGCTGCTCGATATCCGCAACCTTGTGGTCCCAGCCGGCCATGATGGACGTGCACATCGGACAAGGCCGCTCCCGCTGCGGCCCGAACATATAGCTGTAGACCACCAGCGTATCCTTGCCGGCGAACAGGTCTTCGAGCGTTACCGGCCCGTGCTCGCCCTGGAACGTATAGCGCTTCGTCACTTCGCCGCCGGGCGGCAACGCGCGGCGCTGTGCGGCCACGCGTTCGATGTGCCGCCGCAATTCGATTTCTTCCGCCAGCAAGGCGTTGCGCGCCTCGCGGTACGCCTTGCTTTCATTCGGAAAGTGGACGGGATTCTGCCGCGCCAGTTCGGTCGACGGAACCAGCTTTGCCGTGGTGTTCATGTCAGTCCTCCTGGAAGATCGCGTGCCGGGCACGGCTTTCGCCATGCGGCGATGGCCGCTTCACACGCCTGTCCTGTTTCGTTCCCGCGCGGCGCCAATCGTTCCAATGCGACAGCTGAACGCCGCCCTCGCTCCACTCAGCGCAAACGGCGGTTCACACTCGCGTGTGACCGCCGTCTCTCTCTGCGTAACGCCGATTCAGCCTTGCGGGGACCTGGCCGTGCGCGCGGCCTGCTCGCGCAGCCGTTCCTCCTGCTCCCGGAGTTCCGGCGTCAGTTCCGCGCCAAAGTCCTCAAGTTCGAACAATGGCCGGATCTCGATGTCGGATTCGCCTTCCATGGGATTGGGACAGCGCTTGACCCATTCCACCGCCTCGTCCATGGACTTGACCTGCCACAGCCAGAAACCGGCAACGAGCTCTTCCGGTCGCGCAAAGGGCCCATCGGTCACGGTGCGCTGGCTGCCCGAGAAGCGCACGCGCTTGCCCTTGGCGCTGGGCTGCAGGCCCTCGCCCGCCAGCATGATGCCGGCCTTGACCAGTTCTTCGTTGAAGTTGCCCATCGCTGCCAGCAGCTCGGTGCCGGGCATCTTGCCGGCTTCCGACTCGCTGGTTGCCTTGACGATCACCATTACACGCATCGACATGCCTCCTCAGGTACGTGTGTGGCGACATGCGCGCCGGGTGGCGCGCTCCACGCACCCGCGATGGGGCGTGTCGCACACCGGTCCAGCATAGACGCTGTGGGGCAGAACCCTATCAGGCAGAAGCTATTGCTGCATCGACCAGGACGACTGCCGGCGCAGGTCCTCCTGTCCCGGCTGCCGCGGTGGCTTGCCAAGGTCATCGTCGTGCCGCGGCGGAAGCTGCTCTTCGCTCTTGCGCGAGGGATCGGCCGGCGGCACCTCGGGTACGTGCGGCCCTTCCTCTGGCCGTGGAATTTGATGTGCCATGATGCCCTCCTGCTTGCAGAGTACGACACCCTTGACGATGCAACCGCCATGCCAAGCCGCGCTGCGCGTTTTTGTGCGCCCCGGCGATCCCGCGCGCCGCGCCGTGCTGCGCTGGCGGGTGCGCCGCGCAATCTCGGCGCGCAAATCTGCCTGACTTTGTAATGCGGCATGCGGGTGCGCCGTCGATGCGCCGCGGTGGCGCCCCGTCTGGCATGGCGCGGAGGCGGTCACGCCGGCAGCCAGCGCCCGGCACGAAAGGTGCACCGCCCTCCCGTGGCGCGCCGGGTTCACCCGGTGCGCCATGGATACTTCAATGCGGAGGCGCACCATGGAACAGACGGAAACGACAAGCACGCCCACCAGCACATCGGGCCTGCGCCAGCAGGAGACGCGCATGTCTTCGGTATCGGGTTCGGAGACGCGCACCGGCGCGTCGTGGAGAGACACGTCGGCACGATCATCGGCATCGCAGGACCTGGCGCGCGAGCTGGACCGGCTGATCGATCGCCTGCCCACGTTGTCCGGCGATAACCTCGAGCAGGCCAAGGCGGAGTTCGTCCAACTTGCCGCCAGGTCGGGCAGCGCAGCGACGGAACTCGCGGCCAAGTCCGCGGAGGTTGCCCGGCACGTAAAAGGACGCGTCAAGAACGAGTGGGAAACCGGCCTCGAGCGCACTGAATCGTTCGTCCACGCCAACCCCGTGCGTGCGCTGGCGATGGCGCTCGGGATCGGCGTGGTGCTGGGCGCGCGGCTGTTCGGCGGGTCGCACCGGCATCACCACGACATGTGAGCCGGCGCTGGCCGGCATCGGCGCGCCGGCAAGAGCAACGGCTCAGCCGGCGCGCTGGCGCGGCAGCGCGGTGCCGAACTGCTTGCGGTAGGCCGACGGCGACACCGCCAGCGCCTGGGTGAAATGCTGGCGCAGCGAAACGGCCGAGCCGAAGCCGACCAGCTCGGCCACCAGGTCGACGCCCTTGTCGGTGGTCTCAAGCAAACGCCGCGCCGCCGTCAGGCGGTGGTTCAGCAGCCACTGCGTCACGGTGGTGCCGGTCTTCTCCTTGAAGCGCCGGGTGAAATTGCGCCGGCTCATGCCGGCCTTCTCGGCCAGCGTGTCGAGCGTCAGCGGCTCGGCCAGGTGCGCGATGGCCCAGTCCAGCGTCAGGCTGAGCCGGTCGGCGCCGTCCGCCTGCGGCAGCGGGTGCTCGATGTATTGCGCCTGGCCGCCGTGCCGGTGCGGCGCCACCACCATGCGGCGCGCCACCCGGTTGGCCACCTCGGCGCCATGGTCGCGCCGCACCAGGTGCAGGCAGCAGTCGAGCGCGGCGGCGGTGCCGGCCGAGGTCAGGATCGCACCATCGTCGATATAAAGCGAATCGCGGTCGAGCCGCACCCGCGGATAGCGCTGCGCGAAGTCGTCGGCCCAGGCCCAGTGCGTGGCCGCAGTGCGGCCGTCCAGCAGGCCGGCCTCGGCCACCACGAAGGTGCCCAGGCACAGGCCGGCGATGCGCGCGCCGCGCGCGCTGGCGGCCCGCAGCGCGTCGAGCAGCGCTTGCGGCGCGCGCTCGCCCGGGTCCCGCCACGCCGGCATGATCACGGTATCGGCCTGCTCCAGCACCGACAGGTCGTGTTCCACCTCGATGCGGAAGCCCGACATGGTGGCAATCAATCCCGGCGTCTCCCCGCAGATCAGCAAGCGGTAGCGCGGCACGCCCAGGCGGTCGAGGTCGTCGCCAAAGACGATGCAGGGCACGGACAGGTGGAAGGGGCTGATGCCTTCGAAGGCAATCACCGCGACGGTGTGCATCGCAATCTCTCTGGGTCGGAGGCTTGGTTAGGGCGGTTTGGAAGACGGCCCCGCATGGCCACGTTGACGTGGTTTGGCCCGATTCTATCGGATGTTGTCCATCGGGCCACTTCCGGCGCTGCCGGCGGCGCCGGAAACTACGCTCCATGCCGCGCCTGCGGCGAACGCAGCGGCCGCCACTGGCACCGCCCACTACTTCCCTGTCGACGAGGACCATCATGCACCACCCGACCCTACGCACCATCGCCGGCGCACCGGCGCGCACCGCCATCGAAGCCGCCAGCACCGCCGTGCTGGTCATCGACTTCCAGAACGAGTATTTCAGCGGCAAGCTGCCGATCCCCGACGGCCCGGCTGCCCTTGGCAACGCGCGGCGCCTGGTCGACCACGCGGATGCCGCCGGCATGCCTGTGTTCCACATCCAGCATGTCACGCCGGCGGGCAGCCCCGTCTTCGCCGAACACGGCGCCACCGTGGCGTTCCACGGCGACCTGCAGCCGGCGCCGCACCACACCGTGGTGCAGAAGACTTCGGTCAGCGCCTTCCCCACCACCGACCTGGACCAGCGCCTCAAGGCGGCCGGCATCAAGACCCTGATCATTACCGGGCTGATGACCCACGCCTGCGTCACCGGCGCGGCGCGCGACGCGGTGCCGCTGGGATACGGCGTGATCGTGGCGGCCGACGCCTGCGCCACGCGCGACCTCGAAACCGCGGCCGGCACGGTGTCGCACCAGGACCTGCACCGCGCCGCGCTGGCCGCGCTCGACGACGCCTTCGGCGATATCCTGAGCACCGAGCAGGTGCTGAAGCTGCCGCTGGCCTGAGCGACTGCGGCCTGGCCTGGCGATACCGGGCCGGCCGCACGGTCCCAATCAGAACCGGTGCCGCATCCCCACCGCCACCGCGGTCATGCTGCGATGGCCGCTGCCGAGGAAATAGCCGTTGGCAAAGCTCACCGCCGAGGTATCGAAATTGATGCCGGCATGCTGCACGTAGGCCGTGGTCAGGTAGACGTCGGTGCGCCGCGACAGGCTGTAGTCGGCGATCAAGCTGACCTGCCAGGGGTTCTTCACATTGCGGCCGGCAAGCGCCTTGACGTCGTCGTAGTAGAACGCCAGCGTCAGGTCCAGCGCCGACGTGGCGCGGTAGTTCACGCCGGCCCAGTAGTAATCGTCGCGCACGATGGTGGCGCCGTTGGCCGCCTTGTTGAGGCCCCAGCGATAGCCGCCCATCAGCTTGACCGGCCCGGCGCGATAGCTGAGCGCGGCGCCGGCCTTGCGGAAGTTGCCGACCGCGCCGCCGGTCCCGAGCGTCGGATTGAATCGGTTGAACGCCAGCGCCGCGCCGAAGCCGCCGGCGAAGTAGTTCAGGCCGGCACCATAGCCGGTATCCCGGCGCGATTGCCCGGCGTTTTCGCCGGCGCCGAGCACGCCATTGCCGAATGAATAATTGCCGATGGCGGTTACCGCGCCGAAGGTGCCCGTGTACTTGACGGTGTTGTCCGAGCGGAAATCCAGACCCAGCTGTGCCGCGATCGGCTCGTACTGGGTGGAATAGCCGCTGGGCGAGAAGTTGGAAAAGGCGTCGAAGATGGCCGTGTACTGGCGCCCGAAGGTAAGGCGGCCGGCACGCTCGCTCAGCAGCCCGACAAAGGCCTGGCGGCCGAACAGCCGGCCGGATTGCGTCTGCCGGCCGTCGTCGATGCCGAAGCCGTTCTCCAGCACGAACAAGGCCTTCAGCGCGCCGCCCAGGTCCTCGGTGCCGCGCAAGCCCCAGCGCGAGCCCGACAGGCCGCCGGAGCCCAGCGCCACGCGGCTCTGGCCCGGCCCGGGAAAGCCCGCCTGCGTCGGCAACGTGGCCGACAGGTGGTTGACGTATTCGATATTGGCATCCGCCACGCCATACAGCGTCACGCTGGCGTGCGCGCCAGCCTCCGGCATGGCCAGCATGGCCAGCGCCGTTGGCAGCATCAGCGGGTAAAGCCTCGTCTTCATGTCTCGCTCCTTCGTTCTGTTTGGTCATCGCCACGGCAGAAGCGCCGTGGCTGGATGGCGGAGGTCGACCGGCGTGCGCAGCCGGCCGCGCCGCGGGCGCGCAGGTTCCCCGCGCACGGCCTGGCGGCGTGCGGGGAAACTCGGTGCCGGGGGAATTTGCCGGGCGGCCCCGGCGAGGATCAGCGGCTGGCCGCGCGCAGCAGGGCGTGCGCCGCCGCCACCATGGCCTCGGAGGACTCCAGCGCGCGCGCCGGATCGTCGCGCTTGCGCACGGCGGCGGCGCTGGTCGCGCGCGCGGCGCCGTCGGGGCTGGCCGAGAACTTCACCACGGTCAGCTCGCGGGCAGGATTGATGTAGATCTTCTGGCCGAAGCGGCCGCCGGCCTCGATGCTGCCGTCGCCGTCGTTGCGCTGGAACCAGTAGTTGCGGTAGCCGTAGCCATCGCGGCCAGCGGTGGTGTTGCCGCGCGCAAAGCGGGACTGGTTGCTGGCCGGCTGCAGCGCAATCCGCACCGCCTTCGGCGAAATGCCGAGCGTGGCATCGCCGGCCGCGGCGCGGCGCACGGTCTCGGCGAAGCGGGCGGCATCGCGCAGCGTCGAGTTCATGCCGCCGCTGGCCATTTCAGTGCCCTGGCGATCGACCTGGGTGTAGGCATCGTCATCGGCGAAGCGCGACCACAGCCGCTCGGTGACGAGGTCCGCCCAGCGCTTGCCGGTGATGCGGCGCAGCGCCCATGCCACCGCTTCCGGCGAGCCGTTCTGGTAATACCAGACGCCGCCCTCCGGGCCTTCGCCCGCGGTGCCGGTGGCGTGCACCACCTTGAGGAAGTCGTAGATGGTGTCGGGCGCATCGGGCTTGCGCGGCACGATGCCCACGGCACCAAACAGCCCCAGGTCCGGCGGCAGTGCCTGCGGATAACCCACCGGCACCTCCATGTCCAGGTTCTGCTGCACCGTGGCCTCGCCGAACGGGTTGCCGGCCAGCTCGGGCACGTACTGCGCCAGCCGCGCCTGCGGATCGAGCTTGCCCTCATCGACCAGCATCGCCGCCAGCAACCCGGTCACGGACTTGGTCATCGACGCCCAGATATGCGGCTGGTGCGGGCCAAAGCCGGCCAGGTAGCGCTCGTACACGATCCGGCCCTGGTGCAGCACGATAAAGCCATCGGTATGCGTATCGCGCAGGTAGTCCGCCACCTGCACCGTCTGGCCGGCAACGCTAAAGCGGACGGCGTCCAGCTCCGGCGCCGCCTGGCCTGGCAGCGCCAGCGGCTGGCTCGCATGCCGGATACCGACGGTGGGCGACATCTCGCGCGCATGCCGGAAGGCCCAGCGCATATAGGGCGGGCGCAGGCCGGTGCCGCGACTGACCTGCTTGTCCGGCGGCGGCGGAAAGCCCTGCATGACTTCGCTCTCGGCCACTGCCGCGGGCTGGCCCGCGCCCTGCGCCAGTGCTACGCCGGCCGGCACCGCCATCAATGCCACCAGCGGCACCATCCTCCACCACATCCGATTGCGTCGGAACCCCGTCCCGCGCGACTTCGCTTGCGCCTGCATGCTGTCTCCATGGCTGTCGAGGCGGCTGCACACGCGCTGCGCCGCCTTCTGTGATCAGATGCCAGCCTGCCGCAGCAGGCCGCGGGCGCCATGTTGCAGGCCAGCGGCCATGGCCACAATCCTCTGTTCGGAATAGAGCCATAACCCTTGGGAATGTCGGCGCAGGCGCAGCCTCAGACAGCTAGGCGCGCTTGCGGCCGCTCCCGCCTGACCACGCCCAGCGAGAACATCGACAGCCCGGCAACCAGTGCCGGCACGCCGATCAAAGCGAACAACGCGGGCAGGCCCAGGCCCATCGACAGCAGGGTCGCCCCGCCGACCGAGCCCACCACCGAGCCCATCCGGCCCACGCCGTTGGCCCAGCTGACGCCGGTGGCGCGGCAGTCGGTCGGATAGAAGCTGGCCGACAGCGCATTGGCGCCCACCTGCGAGCCCGAGACGCAGAAGCCCGCGACGAACACCGCCACGCCCGCGGCAACCGGCTCGGCGGCAACGCTGCCCACCGCGGCAATGCCCAGCGCCGCCAGCGCGTAACTGGTGGCCAGCACATGGTGCGGGTTGAACCGGTCCATCAACCACCCCAGCGCGATCGCGCCGACCGTGCCGCCCACCTGGAACATGGTCGTCACCAGCGCCGCGGTGCGCAGCGAATGGCCGGTGCCGCGCAGCAGCGTCGGCAGCCAGCTCGACAGCAGGTAGATCACCAGCAGGCTCATGAAGAACGTCAGCCAGAACAGCAGCGTGCCGCGCAGCAGCTCGGGCCTGAACAGGTGCCGCACCGGCGAGCTGGCGGCGCGCTGCTCGCTGACGGCAAAGGTGGCGCCGCGCAGGTCTTCATGCGGAGCGATCTTCTGCAACGTGGCAACGATATGCTCGCGCGACTTGCCGGTCATCACCAGGTAGCGCACCGATTCCGGCAGCAGCCACACCAGCGCCACCGCCAGCAGCAGCGGCAGCACGCCGCCCGCCACCAGCACCGAGCGCCAGCCGAAGGCGTCGATCAGCCCGGCCGAGGCCAGCCCGCCCAGGGCCGAGCCCAGCGTGAAGCCGCAGAACATGGTCGTGACCAGGAACGAACGCCGCTTCTCCGGGCAGAACTCCGAGGTCAGCGTGATGGCATTGGGCATGGCCCCGCCCAGCCCCAGGCCGGTGACGAAGCGCAGCAGCACCAGCGTCCACAGGTCCGGCGACCACGCCGACGCCAGGCTGGCCGCGCCGAAGCACAGCACCGACAGCACCAGCACGCTCTTGCGGCCGAACCGGTCCGCCAGCGGGCCGAACAGGAAGGCGCCGGCCATCAGGCCACCCAGCCCGGCGCCGAACAGCGGCGCCAGCTGGGCCGGCGTCAGCTGCCATTGCGCGCGGATGGCGGGCGCGATAAAGCCGATCGCGGCGGTATCGAAGCCATCGACGGCAACGATCAGGAAGCACAGTACGACGATGGTCACCTGGAACGCCGAGAGCGGCTGGCGGTCGATGAACGCGGTGACGTTGAGCGGTTGGCTGGCAGGCATGGTGTCTCCTCCTTGTTGCCAGATTTAGGGCGCGATTGGGCCGGCGGCTTCGTCGGCCGCCGGCTCGCTGTCAGGATTTACGACGCGAGCGTTTTCAGCGCGGAAAGAAAGGCGCGTTCAGTGATCTACAGCCAGGGCGTGGGGCTCAGGCACTTGTCGGCACGCCAGCCATGCAGCCATTGCAGCGCATCGTAAAACTGCGCCTGCGTGCGGCCGGTCCACAGGCTGTTGCGCACCAGGCGGTCGACCCCCTTCGCGTGGTAGACGCGGCCCATGTCGCGCGCGGCATAGAGCACGCGCGCGGTGCGCGGGATGCGGGCCTGCTCGTACAGGTTGAAGGCGGCGGCGTAGTCGCCAGCCGCGGCTTTGACCGCCGCGCCCAGCGTCACGGCATCCTCCAGCGCCTGGCAGGCGCCCTGCGCCACGTACTGGGTCATCGGGTGCGCGGCATCGCCAAGCAGCGTGGCGCGGCCGAAGCTCCAGCGCTCGACCGGGTCGCGGTCGGCGGTGGCCCAGCGCTTCCATGAGGTCGGGCGGTCCAGCATCTGGTGCGGCAGCGGGTGGATGCCCGCGAAGTACGACAGCACTTCTTCCTTGCTGCCGTCGCGCACGCCCCAGGTTTCCTGCTCGCGGCTGTGGAAGGTCACCACCAGGTTGTACTGCTGGCCGCCGCGCAGCGGGTAATGCACCAGGTGGCAGTGCGGGCCGGCCCACACCACGGGTGCGTTGACCTGTAGGTCCCGCGGCATGTCGGCCACGTCGACCACGGCGCGGTAGACCACGTGCCCGGTCACGCGCGCCTCATCGCCGATCAGCGCCTGGCGGATCGCGGACTTGACGCCGTCGCAGCCGATCACCGCATCGCCGCGGTGGTGCTCGCCATGCTGGTCGACCACGGTCACGCCGTGCTGGTCCTGCAGCAGTTGCTCCACGCGGGTGCTGGTGCGGAAGGTGATCAGCGGGTGGTCCTGCACCGCCTCCAGGATCGACAGGTGGATATCGGCGCGATGGATCACCGCATACGGGTTGCCGAAGCGCTCGCGGTACGCCTGCCCGACATCGACCTGCGCGATCACCCTGGTGTCGATGGCGTCGCGCAGGCTCAGGTAGTCGGTAAAGACCGCACGGCCGCGCGCGGCCTCGCCCACGCCCAGCGCGTCGAGCGCGGCAAACGCATTGGCGGCCAGCTGGATGCCGGCGCCGATCTCACCGATCTGCCCGGCCTGCTCCAGCAGTTCGATGCGGATGCCCTGGCGTGCCAGCGCCAGCGCCGCGGCCAGGCCGCCGATGCCGCCGCCGATGATCAGGATCTTGCCGGTCGTGTTGCGGGTGTTGCTCATTGCTGTCTCCTGCCTGCGCCGCTGGCGTCAGGCGATGTAGTCCGGCTGGCGCGCGGGCGCGGCCTGGGCGAAGGCGGGATGGGCGCTGGCGTGGGTGAAGACGGCCATCGCCCGCTCGTAGCGATCCAGCTCGCAGCCCATGCGCAGCGCGTTGGCCACCTGCGGCACCAGCGTAACGTCGGCCAGCGTGGGGGCATTGCCGAAGCACCACTTGCCATGGCCGTGGCGCGCCAGCAGCCGTTCGACGCCGGCCATGCCCTCGTCGACCCAGTGGCGGTACCAGGCGTCTTTCTGCTCGGGCGTGACCTTCAGCGTGTCCTGCAGGTAGCGCAGCACGCGCAGGTTGTTGACCGGGTGGATATCGCAGCCGACCAGCATCGACAGCTCCAGCACGCGCGCGCGCTGCTCAGGGTCCTGAGGCAGCAGGCGCGGCTCGGGATGGCGCGCATCCAGGTAGTCGATGATCGCGAACGACTGCCCCAGCGTGAAATCGCCATCGACCAGCGCGGGCACGGAGGCGGACGGGTTGATGCCATCGACATACTCGGCGTGGCGATGCTGGCCGGTGCGGATATTGACGCCGAGGTAGTCGTACGGCAAACCCTTGAGGGCCAGCGCGATGCGAACCCGGTACGAGGTGGAGCTGTTGAAGAAGCTGTAGAGCTGCATGATCGGGCTTGCCTGGTTCAGACCACGCGCACGGTCAGTTCGCCCAGGCCGTCGACGCCGGTGACCATGGTGTCGCCGGCCTTGACCGCGCCCACGCCCTCTGGCGTGCCGGTGAAGATGACGTCGCCCGGTTCGAGGCGGAAGAACTGCGACAGGCAGGCCACGGTCTCGGCCACCGACCAGATCAGGTGTGATACGTCGCTGCGCTGCCGGGTTTCGCCATTGACCGTCAGCCAGATGCCGGCCCGCTGCGGGTGGCCGATAACGCTGGCGCGGTGGATCGGGCCGACCGGCGCCGAGGCGTCGAAGGCCTTGCCGATTTCCCACGGGCGGCCCATCTCGCGCATCTTCATCTGCAGGTCGCGGCGCGTCATGTCGAGGCCGACGGCGTAGCCCCACACGTGCTCCAGCGCCCGCCCGGCGGGAATATCCGAGCCGCCCTTGCCGATCACGGCGACCAGCTCGGCCTCGTAGTGATAGTTCTGCGTTTGCGCGGGGTACGGCAGCTCGAGCGTGGTGCCGGCCTGCACCGGGACGATGGCGTCGGCGGGCTTGCAGAAGAAGAACGGCGGTTCGCGCTCGGGATCGAAGCCCATTTCGCGGGCGTGGGCGGCGTAGTTGCGGCCGACGCAGTAGACGCGACGCACGGCGAACTGGTCATCGCTGCCGGCAACGGGAATGGCAACGGTGGCGGGAGGCGTGAAAACGTAAGACATGGTGAGGCTTCCAGTGATTTGGCAGGTAAGCGCCGGCCCGGCAGTACCGGATGGCACCGCCGGGCAGCGGCTTGGTCGGGGTTGCGGGCTCAGGTGCGCGCTTCGCGCAGCAGGTTCAGCGCGGACAGCACCGGCCGGTCGGAATAGCTGAACAGCACGGCATCCTCCAGCGCGCCCAGCTGCACCGGCGCCCACGACGGCGCCACGAACACGTCGCGCGGCTCGAACTGGAACTGCGCATCGCCGATGCGCACCGTGCCGCGCCCCTCCACCACGCTGTACACGGTGGCGTCGGTGCTGCGGTAGGTCTTGCCCTGGAAGCCCGCCGGCAGGTACTGCATGAAGCTGGCGATGGTCGGCATCGGCCAGCCGCCGGTGGCCGGGTTGACGTAGCGCAGCTTGACGCCGTCCCAGGGATCGAGCTCGCCGTTGCGGTAGAGCTGGTCCAGCGCCTCGCGCGAGCGCGCGTACGGGTAGCTGAACACCGGCGACGTGGGATCGGTCACGCGGTGCCGCACCGGCACCATGTTGTGGCCGAAGCGGGCAAAGCTGTCGCCCTCGGCGCGGGTCACCGGCTGCTGCGATTCGGGGTAGTTCTCGGCAAAGCCGGCGTCGAACTGCTGCACCATGGGGATGTCGAGGCCGTCCAGCCACACCACCGGCTCGCCGCCCTGCTCGACCGACGGGTTGCCATGGTCGTGCCAGGTCCACGACGGCGTGATGATGAAATCGCCGGGATGCATGGTGGCGCGCTCGCCATTGACGGCGGTCCACGCGCCCTTGCCCTCGACGATAAAGCGCAGTGCCGACTGCGTATGGCGGTGGCTGGGCGCGATCTCGCCCGGCAGGATCAGCTGCAGGCCGGCGTACAGCGTCGAGGTGATGCTGGACCTGCCGGGGATGCCGGGGTTCTCCAGCACCAGCACGCGGCGCACCGCTTCCTCGGCGCTGATGATGCCGCCGGCCTGCATCACCAGCGGGCGGATCTGCGCGTACTTCCAGATCGCGGGAACGATCTGCGGCCGCGGCTGCGGCGGCACCAGGGCGTGCAGCGACTCCCACAACGGGGTCATGTGGCTGCGGCCGATGTCTTCGTAGTAGGCCTGGCGGGCCGGGTCTGGGGTGTGCTCGGACATGCTGTCTCCATAACTTTGTACAAGGCGTTCGGGAGCGCTTTGGGTGGGTGCCTGCATCGCTGCGCACCGTCTGTGTTGTCGTTATACGCCCCGGCCTATAAGATCTGAAATGAAGTTTTCATCTTATCGATACGATTTACCGTATAGGTCACGCCCCATGGATTGGACCCAGAGACTGCGCCTGCGCAACCTGCAGATGCTGCTGAGCCTGGCCGAGACCGGCAACATGAGCCAGTCCGCCGCCATGCTGAACACCACCCAGCCCGGGCTTTCCAAGTGGCTGAAGGACCTCGAGGACGATATCGGCCTGCCGCTGTTCGAGCGCCAGGCGCGCGGCCTGCGGCCCACGCCCTACGGCGAGTCGCTGATCGAGCACGCGCGCCGGATCGAGGCCCAGCTCGATACCGCCCGCGACGACCTGCAGGCCATGCGCGACGGCGGCAGCGGCATCGTGGTGGTGGGCACCTCGGGGGCATCGGCGGCGGACACCGTGCCGCTGGCCGCGCTGCAGCTGATGCAGCGCATGCCGCGCGCCAGCGTGCGGCTGCTGGAAACCACCATGGACCGGCTCATGAGCCAGCTCGCGCGCAGCGAGCTCGATATCGTGGTGGGCCGCTCCGCGCCGGAGCTGCAGGATGCGCAGATGCGCACCGAATCGCTCTACATGGAGCCGATCCACTTCGTCGCGCGGCCGCGGCACCCGCTGCTGCAGGGCGGCAAGGTGGCGTGGGACGACCTGTACCGCCACCGCTGGGTGGTATGGCCGCGCGGCACGCCGATCCGCAATGCGCTGGAGGGCGCGCTCGCCAGCGCCGGGCGCGCGCTGCCTGCGGACTGCGTGGAAAGCAATTCCACCGTGCTCAACCTGACCCTGTTCAACAACAGCGACATGATCGGGCTGGCCTCGCACCGTACCGCGCGCCGGCTGGAAGAACTGGGCGCGCTGCGCATCGTGCCGCTGCGGCTGGCCGGGTTCGGATCGGTGTCGATGTACTGGCGCGCGGACGGCGAATCGCGTGCCGCGGTGGCGGCGATGCTGGATTGCCTGCGGCGGGCGGCGGGGGCGCAGCAGGTGCCGGCGGAGGCGCCGCTGGCTTAGGGGGATAACCGCCGCTGGCTTAGGCGGAGGCGCCGCTGGCTTAGGCGGAGGCGCCGCTGGCTTAGGCGGAGGCGCCGCTGGCTTAGGCGGATAACCCATAGGAATGTCGCCCGTGCCCGCGGCGCTCAAGGTTGGGCGGCCGCGGCCGTCATTGGGTGTTGGCGGTCATCCCGCCGTCTCTCCCGACCTTCGCCAAGGAAACCCTCTTCATGGAAATCTCCAATGTTACCGCCGGCCTGGCTGGCGATCCGGGCGCCGATCCGGTAAGCCTGCTGATGCTGCGCAAGTCGCTGGACATGCAGGCACAAGGCATGGCTGCACTGCTGCAGGCCATGCCCCAGCCGGTCGCGGCCAGCAACCCGCCGCACCTGGGCCAGACCATCGACGTCAAGGTCTGACTTCGCGCGGCGCAAGCCGACGCGGCGCGGGCGTCGCGGCACCGCGGGCCGGGCACTTGGGCGCCCGCCGACGCATAATGTCGGCACCTGCACTCTCCGGTGCCCGCCATGCAGCTTCTCGACGCCCGCGTCCGCGACCTGCTCCGTCATCCGGGGCGCTTCCTGTGGCGCACGCTGGTCCAGTTCCGCGCCAACCAGGGCCTGTTGCTGGCCGGAGCGGTGGCCTACTACGCGCTGCTGTCGATCGTGCCGTTGCTGATCCTGATGGTGATCGCGCTGTCGCATGTGATCGACCCGCAGCTGTTGCTGTCGACGCTGGCGCGCTACCTCGAGTGGGTCGTGCCCGGACAGTCCCGCGCGCTGGTGCCCGAGCTGGCGTCGTTCCTGCGCACCCGCGCCACGGTCGGCTGGGTCTTGCTCGGCACGATGCTGTTCTTCAGTTCGCTGGCGTTCACGGTGCTGGAAAACGCCATGTCGGTGATCTTCGTCCATCGCGTCGCGATCCGGCGCCGGCATTTCCTGATCTCGGCGGTGCTGCCTTACTGCTATATCGCGGTGCTGAGCCTGGGGCTGCTGCTGGTGACAGTGGTCTCTGGCGGGCTGATCGCGATCGGCCAACGGCACGTGGAAGTGCTGGGCCATGAATGGTCGCTCGACCGGCTTTCCACCACGCTGCTTTACCTGCTCGGGTTCCTCGGCGAGATCCTGATGCTGACGTCGATCTACATGGTGATGCCGGTCGGCCGGCTGTCCTTGCGGCATGCCCTGTGCGGCGCGGTGCTTGCCGCGGTGCTGTGGGAGATCTCGCGCCATGCGCTGGTGTGGTACTTCACCACGCTGTCGCAGGTGGGGCGGGTCTATGGCTCGCTCACCACGGCGATCGTGGTGTTGCTGAGCCTGGAGATCGCGGCGACGCTGCTGTTGCTCGGCGCGCAGGTGATCGCGGAATTCGAGCGCAGCGGCTGGGAGCGGCCGCCTGCTTCGGACGCTCCCACCGGCGAGTTCCATACCTGACGTGCGCCACGAGGATTGCAGGGGTGCGGCGCGGCGGCTTATGCGAATCCCCCGTTTGCGCGCAGCACCTGCCCGTTGATCCAGCCACCATCCTCGCCGGCAAGGAACGATACGACGCGACCGATATCCTCGGGCGTCCCGAGCCGTTCGAGCGGAGCGAGCCGCGCGATCTGGCCGATCTGCTGCGCACTCTTGCCATCGAGAAACAGCTCGGTGGCCACCGGCCCCGGCGCCACGGCATTGACGGTGATGCCGCGCCCGCGCAGCTCGTTGGCCAGTACGCGGACCAGCCCCTCCACGCCGGCCTTGGACGCAATGTACGGCCCATAGGACGGCAATGACTTGGCGATGACGCTGGTCGACACCGCAATGATCCGCCCACCCGCGCCGACGTTTTCGGCCGCTTGCGCCAGCACCAGGAACGTGCCGCGCAGGTTGGTCGCAATGACCTTGTCAAAGTCGGCCAGGCTGCCCGGCGCGATCGGTGCCAGCGGCATCACGCCGGCGCAGTTGGCGACCACGTCGATGCCGCCGAATGCCGCCTTGGTCTGCGCAAAGAGACGGGCCACATCATCGGGGCTTCCGACATCGCCCTGGATCGCGATGGCCCGGCCGCCGGCCGCTTCGATCGCCGCGACGGTGTCGCGGGCGTGCGCCACATGGCCGGCATAGCCGACCGCAACGGCAAAGCCGTCGGCCGCGAGACGCAAAGCCACGGCCCGGCCTATGCCGCGCGATCCGCCGGTGACAATGGCCGCTTTGGTGGTGTTCGTAGTCAGGGTGTTCATGGGAAGGCTCCGGGAGGGATAAGGCGACATGCCGTTGAAGCCAATTGTGGTTGTTCGCCCCAATTAGATAAATGGTGCAGAATCGCCATATCAATTCAACCAGCCTCAACAATAATTGCCTTCCCGTGGACCGCTTCGATTCCCTGCAACTGTTCACCCGCATCGTCGAATTGGGCAGTTTCAGCCACGCCGCGGCCGCGCTCGACATCCCGCGCGCCACTGCCACCCATGCCATCAAGGCGCTCGAGACGCGGCTCGGGGTCCGGCTGCTCGAACGCACGACGCGGCAAGTCAGGCCGACACTCGACGGCCAGGCGTTCTACGAGCGCTGCGTCCACCTGCTGGCTGAACTCGACGACGCCGAGTCGTCTCTGCAGCACGTGGCGGCGAATCCGCGCGGGGTGTTGCGTGTCGACATGCACGGGACCCACGCAACGAAGATCGTGCTGGCGCGAATCGACGAATTCCGGGAGCGGTATCCGCGCATCGATCTGGTGGTATCCGGCGGCGACCGGCTGGTGGATCTGATAAGGGAAGGCGTCGATTGCGTCATCCGCGCGGGCACGCCGCGGGATTCTTCACTGGTGGCGCGGCGCCTGGCGCTCATGCCGCAGGTGGTGTGCGCCAGTCCCGCCTACCTGAAAGCATTCGGCACGCCGCAACATCCCGACCAGCTCTCCAGGCACGAAGTCGTGAAATTCTTCTCGCGTAGCGGCGCGGCCGGCTATCCGCTGGAGCTGCACGTCAATGGGCAACTCCAGGCCTTTTCACTGGGAGGGTGGATGTCCGTCAATGATGCCGAGAACTATGTCACCGCCGCCCTGCGCGGCTGCGGGCTGATCCAGGTGCCGCGCTTCCACGTCGGCGACGCCTTGCGCGAAGGGCGGCTGGTCGAGGTACTGAGCGACT
Source organism: Cupriavidus sp. SS-3 (assembly GCF_035818815.1). Lineage (NCBI taxonomy): Bacteria > Pseudomonadati > Pseudomonadota > Betaproteobacteria > Burkholderiales > Burkholderiaceae > Cupriavidus > Cupriavidus sp. SS-3. The sequence goes on along the minus strand of NZ_JAYLVT010000007.1, from coordinate 33,288 downwards.
GGCCCAGCCCGGACCTGCCGGTGTCGGCACTGTATCCGCATCACAGGCAGCTGTCTCCGCGCGTGCGCGTGTTCGTCGACTGGCTGGTGGCTCTTTATGCGGAGGCGTTTGGATAGTGCGAGTTCCATGCCTGACGTCTTCTGTCTCAGGCCAGTGCAGACTCCATGCTGGCGGAAATGGCATCCGCTCCCGCGGCATCGAAGGCGCCGATGAAGACCAGCGCGGAGTCGCTGAATTCGCCGAATCCACCGAAATCGCCGGCTTCGCCGTGCGGCATGGACCGCATCCGCATCCTGCCCCCGACCACGTGTACCTCGTGCAGCCGCGGATCGGCCGCCAGCCTGACCAGGCCCTTCGCGCGCAGCAGCCGCACGGGCAGCTTCAACAGTGCCTGTCGCAGCCGCGCCTTGTCGAAGGCGCGGCCGGTCCGGTAGGCGATGCTGCGGATGCCGGCATGTAGCGCAGGCCGGTGCCAGCCGGCATGCGACTGCAGCACGCCGGTGCCGGCCGGTGTCGGCATGGCTGCGTCGATAAAGACTGACAAAGGCAGCTCGCCATCGCACGCTTCCAGCACCGTGGCGCGCGGCGCAAGCGTACCGACGGTCCTGTTCGTTGCCGCAGCGCCACCGGCAGCGCACAGGTCGGTCTTGGTCAGCGCCACCACCGATGCTCCCGCGATCTGCTGCCGCACCATCTCGCCGACCAGCGGGTCGCCCAGGCTGTCGTGCACGGCTGCGGCATCCACCGCCACCAGCACCGCGTTGAGCCGGAACGCCGGATCGAGCAGGCCGATCTGCGCGATGCGCTGCGGGTCCGACACGCCGCTGGCCTCGATCACCAGCAGATCGGGCCGCGCGTCGCGGTCGGCGATTGCCAGCATGGCCTCGGCCAGCCGGCCACCGATGGAACAGCACACGCAACCATTCTCCAGCTGGATCACATCGTCGCTGCGCGTGCGGATCAGCGCGGCGTCGATATTGATCTCGCCGAAGTCGTTCACCAGCACGGCAATGCGCAGCCCTTGCGCATTGGCCAGCAACCGGTTCAGCAGCGTGGTCTTGCCCGCGCCGAGGTAGCCGCCGACGACCACCAGCGGAATCGGAAGCCGGGCGCTCATCGCGCAGGCGCCTCGAACACGCGGCCGCCCAGCACCGTGCCCCACACCCGCACGTCCTTGAGCCGCGCCGGATCCACGCTGGCGGGATCGTCTTCCAGCACGGCAAAGTCGGCCAGCTTCCCGGGCGCGATGCTGCCGATGCGATGGTCGAGCCCAAGCGTGTAAGCCGCGCCCATCGTGACCGCGTGGAGCGCGTCCGCCACCGTCAGCCGCTCGGCTTCGCCCATGTCGCGGCCCGAGGCGCTCTGGCGCTGCACCGCGCACCAGGCAGTGAAGAGCGGGTTCAGCGGCGTGATCGGCGCATCGGAATGGATCGCGAACGGGATGCCGAGGCGCCGCGCGGTGCCTGCCGGGTTCATGCGCGCGGCACGTGCCGGGCCCACGGTCTGCGTGGCATGGGCATCGCCCCAGTAGTAGAGGTGGTTGGCGAAGAAGTTGATGCACAGCCCGAGGCGCTTCGCCCGCGCCAGCTGCGCCGCATCGGCCAGCTGGCAGTGCTGCAAGGTGTGGCGATGGTCGGCGCGCGGATGGCGCGCCAGCAGCGCTTCCAGCGTGTCGAGCACGACCTCGGTGGCTTCGTCGCCGTTGGTGTGGATATGCAGCGGCAGGCCGGCCAGGTGGAACGGCGTGAACGCGTCCAGCAGTTGCTCGGGCGGGATCAGCCACAAGCCGTTGGGCTGGCCGCCGGCGTAGCCAGGTGCGCGCAGCCGCGCGGTAAAGCCCTGGATCGAGCCGTCGACGATGAACTTGACCGGACCGAAGTGGAGCTTGTCGGAGCCAGCGGCGACGGCCTGCTGTACGCGTGCGGGCCCGCCCTGTGCGTCGCGCTGCGGCGCGAAGGCGGGCACCATGCGCAGCGGGAAGCCGTCATCCGACGTCACCGCGCGCAGTGTTTCCAGGCCCCTGGCCGACAAGTCGTTGACCAGGTCCGTAGCGGTGGTCACGCCCGCCAGCTGTGCCACGCGCCCGAAGCGGCGCACCGCCTCCGCGTCCTCCGCCGCAGCCAGCGACAGGCCGCGGCCGATTACGCGCTGCACCGGGAACATCGCCGCGAACTCCTGCAGCTCGCCGGTGGGCTTGCCGCCCGCATCCTTGTGCACGCCGTCGATGTCGGTGTCTTCATCGATGCCGGCCAATGCCAGCATCGCCGAACTGACATTCATCAGGTGCACGCTGGCATGCATCACCACCACCGGCCGCGTCGCCGATATGCGATCCAGCTCGCGCACCGACAGCCGTGCGGTGCCGAAGTAGATCGGGTCGAAACCCCACGCCAGCAGCGGCGTGTCGGGGTCTTTCAACTTGCCGGCCGCGTCCGCAAGGCGCCCGATGACTTCGTCCAGCGTGCGCAGCCCGCGCCAAAGCCTGCCATCGGGGTCGCGGCGGTCGAAGTAGCCGACGTAGACCGCGTCCCACATCGCGCCTTCCATCAGGTGGCAGTGGCCTTCGACCATGCCGGGCATCAGCACCTTGTCGCGGAAGGTGTCGACTACCACCGCGTCGGGCCATGGCGCCATTTCCGCAGCGCCGCCGACTGCAAGGATCTGGCCATTGCGTGCCGCGACATGAGTCGCTTCCGGCTGCGCCGCTTCCATCGTGAGGATCTTGCGCGCCACGAATACCTGCGTGCGCGCCGTGTCGTTATGGGTCATCGCTTGTTGCATGAGTCGCAAGGATCAGGCCGGCTGCACGCGTGCCAGGCGCGGCGCGTAGTTCGCCACCACGGTCACCAGCAGGTTGACCGCAAGGCTGACCAGGCCGAGGTTGATGCCGCCGAAATCGGCCTGCTGCGCGTACAGTGCGATCGCCAGCCCCTGCCCGCTCAGGATGCCGAGCGCGATCGCCATCGGTCGCACCTTCAGCGAGAACAGGATCACGATGACGCCGGGAAAGAACTGCGTCACGCCGTAGTAGGTGGTGTTGATCAGCGTCAGCATCAGGTTGGGCGTGGCCAGCGTCATCGCGATCGACAGCACCAGGTACACCACGATCACCACCTTGGCGCCCTGCTTCTGGCGCTGCTCGGGCATGCCCGGCAGCAGGTTGCGCGTGACGATCGGGCCGATCGCCAGGCAGATGCCGGCCAGCACCAGCAGCCCCGACAGCGCGGCGCCCGCGGTCACCAGGCCGAGCAGCCAGTCCGGCAGCAAGCGCACCGCCGCCGCGAAGAAGGCTTCATTGGGCGAGGCCAGCTGCAGGTTCTGGCTGATCGCGTAGTACGACGCCAGCACCAGGAACGGGTACATCAGCATATACAGCGGCATCGCCACCTGCGTGCGGCGGATGGTGTTGGCGCTCCTGGCTGTGAAGAAGTTCTGCACCGCGAACGGCATCACGTAGAAGCCCAGCGCCTGAAACAGCATGGTGCTCATCGAGAAGCGCAGCTGCGTGTCGCTCATCTGGTTGCTGACCTGCAGGCTGGCGGCATGGAAGACATCGCCCACGCCGGCCTTCCAGCCGACCGCGACGCCGGTGGCGACGATCGCCACCACCATCAGGATGTCTTTCAGGATGGCGATGTAGGCCGACGCACGCACGCCGGAGATGGCGATGTAGGTGAAGGCCAGCGCCGCCGAGATCAGCACCAGGTAGACGGGATCGAACTCCCAGCCCAGCCCCTTGAGCGCCGCCACCAGTCCGGTGAACTGCAACTGGCCCCAGGGCAGCAGGAACAGGATCGAAGAGCCCGCCACGATCAGTTCCAGCGCACGGCTGCCGTAGTGGCCCTTGAACAGGTCCGGCAGCGTGATCGCGTTGTAGCGCGCGCCGGCCTGCCAGATCTTCGGCCCGAGGAAATAGCCGAGCGGGTAAGCCAGCAGGATGTAGCCGAGGAACCAGACGCCATACGTCGGGCCCTTGGCATAGATGCCGCCGGGAAAGCCCACCATGGTGCCGATGCTGTAGATCTCGCCGGCCGCGAGGAAAAACACCAGGTAGGCGCCGAACTGCCGCGAGGCGACGAAGAAGTCATGCACGCTCTGCGCACCGTGGCCCTTCTTCGAGCGGATGGCGAGATAGAGCGAGAAGACGATAAAGCCAAGGAATACCGCTGTGGTCATGGCTGCTCTCCCTCACGCTTCATGCGCCGCGTCGGCGGCATGGCGGTCGTACAGCAGCCAGCACGCCAGCATGCAGCCCGACGTCAGGACGAACCAGGCAAAGATCCAGGCGTAGATAAAGGGCACGCCGAGCACGAAGCGCTCGACGGTCGCCACCCAGGGCAGCAGCCCGATGACGCCGATGTATGGCAGGCCGAGGCCGATAAACAGCTTGAGCATGATGTCTCCGGTTTCCGTTGGACGGTGGATGGCGGGCGCCGTGTGTGTGCTGTCACCGGGCCGCTCTTGTGTTCCGGTCATCATAGGGAGCGCCGATGTATGATTCAAATGCAAATATCGAACCGCTCCCATAACTGACACGCATGGGATTCCGCATGGACACCCAGAAACTTCTGCACCTGCTTGCCATCGTCGAGCACGGCACCTTTTCCGAAGCCGCACGCGCCGTGCACCTGACCCAACCGGCGCTGAGCCGCAGTATCCGCGCGCTGGAGCACGAGCTGAAGGCGCCGCTGTTCGACCGCGGCGCGCGGCGCGCGCGCCTGACAGTGTTCGGCGAACTGGTGGCCGACCGCGCGCGCCGCATGCGGCTGGAAGAACGCCAGCTGCGCCGCGACCTGGAGCTGCTGCGCGGGGGCGAGGAAGGCTCGCTGACGATCGGCGTGGCGCCCGCGCCTGCCGCGCTGCTGCTGACGCCGTTCCTGATCCACATGGCGCAGGCGCACCCGCGCATCAAGGTGCGCACCGAGACCGGCGCCACCAGCGCTCTGCTCGACGCGTTGCGGCGCGAAACCATCGACGCGATCGTGGGCGACGCCTACGTGCTGCGCGCCGCCGACGATGTCGACATTGAACCGCTGGGCGAATTGCCGGCCGGCCTGGTGTGCCGCGCCGGCCATCCGATCCTGCGCAAGCGCCGCATCGATATCGAGGCGATCCGCGCCTACCCGGTGGCGACCACCACGCTCAGCACCATCGTCAGCCGCCAGCTGGCCGAGCTATGGGGGCCAGAGGCCGCACCCGACAAGCTCTTCACCCTGCACTGCGACAACCTCGACATGCTGCGCAGCGTGACGCTGGCCACCGACACCCTGCTGTTCGGCGTGTTGTCCATCACCCGGCAGGAACGAGCCGCGGGGCTGATGGCGGAAGTGCCGATGCCACCCGACCCGCGCCGGTGCGGCCGCTACGGCATCGCGCGCATGGCCGCGCGCTCGCTGTCGCCGGCGCTCGAGACGCTCTACGCCTTCACGCGCGAGCACTGGAAGGAATTGTCGTCGGCGCCGGCCAGGCAGGGCGCTCGCCGCTGACCGCCCATGTCCGCTGATGTATGCTCCGGCTGATTCCCAGCTCAAACCCGGCATGACCGATTCCACGCCCGACCGCCCCCGCCGCCTCACCATCCACGACGTCGCCCGCGCCGCCGGCGTATCGCTGACCACGGTCTCGCACGCGCTGAACGACCGCGGCGTGCTGGACCCGGCCACGCGCGCGCGCGTCAAGCGCGTGGCCGCGGAGCTGGGCTACCGGCCCAGCGTGCGCGCGCAGCGGCTGCAGTCGGGGCGCGCCAACTGCATTGCGCTGCTGTCGTCGATGCCGTTCGCGGTGGCGGGCGGCACCTCGCGGCTGGGCTTCATGATGGAGGTGGCGGCGATCGCCGCCGAGGCGGCCATGGGGCGCGGCCTGGGCGTGGTGCTGGTGCCGCCGCTCGAAGGCGCCGGCGGGCTGCTCGACACGCTCGATATCGACGGTGCCATCGTGATCGAGCCGATTGCCGGCGACCCGCATATCGCGCGGCTGCGGGAGCGCGGCGTCAGCATCGTGTCGATCGGGCGCGAGCCGCTGACCGAGACCCCGGTGCCTTGCGTGGACCTGCAGTCCGCCGCGACCGCGCGCCTGCTGCTGGAACACCTGCACGGCCATGGGCGGCGCCGGATCGGCCTGATGATCGGCGCGGCGCCGCGGCAGTCGTATGTCGAAACGGAACGCGCCTACCGCGAGTTCACGCAGGCGCTGGGGCTGCCCTGCCATGTCGTCAAGGCGGCCGAGGAACATGGCGAAGCCGCGGGCGCCGAGGCCTGCGCGCAACTGCTGGCGCAGATGCCGGGCCTGGATGCGCTGTGCGCGCCGGTGGACGCCTTCGCGGTCGGCGCCATGGCGCACCTGCAAGGGCTGGGCAAGCGCGTGCCCGACGATGTGCTGGTGGTGACCCGCTACGACGGCATCCGCGCGCGCAGCGCGCAGCCGCCGCTGACCGCGGTCAACCTGCACCTGGAACGGGTCGCGTCGCTGGCGGTGGAACTGCTGTTCGCGCACCTGTCGGGCGAGCGCGGCCGCAATGTGATTGCCGGCCCCGCGCCCGAACTGGTGGTGCGGGCCTCGTCCACGCCGGAAGACTAGCCGCGCAACAGCACCACCGCGCCGGACACCAGCGCGAACACCAGCACGCCGATGCGCAGCATGCGCTGGTTGATGCGCTTGTGCACCAGGTGGCTGGCGACCATGCCGACGCCGAGCACCGGCAGCAGGCCGGCGGCGTAGAACACCTGCTCCATGCCGAGCCGGCCGCCCAGCGCCAGCACCACCAGCGAGATCACCTCGCCCACCAGGAAGCACAGCGCCACGGTGGCGCGCAGCGTCGCCACCGGCGCGTGCTGGTAGGCCAGCGCCAGCGGCGGGCCGCCCACGCCGGTGGCGGTCTCGGTCACGCCGGTGATCAGCCCGGTGGAGGCAAAGGTCAGCCGCCCCGGCGAGAACGCCGGCGCCAGCAACGACACCACCGCCGCGGCAATGGTGCTGCCGCCGACCAGCGCGTTGAGCCACGCCATCGGCATCGCCACCAGCACCCACAGGCCGCCGAAGGTGCCGGCCACGCGTCCGGCGCTGATCCAGCCGGCGCCGCGCATATCGATGGCGTGGCGCTCGCGCCAGGCCACGTAGGCGTTGAGCGGCAGCATCGCCAGCAGCAGCGCGCCCGGCAGCATCGCCGGCGCGGCCAGCGCCAGCACCGGCACCACGATCAGCGCGAAGCCCATGCCGGTGGCGCCCTGGACCAGCGCGCCGGTAAACACGGCCCCGCCGACGCTGAACAAGGTCATGTCCATGCTCATGCCGCCCCCGAGCCGGCATGGCGGGCGCGGTGCACGTCCGCGGCGTCATGCAGCTTGCGGATCGGCGCGCCGGCAACGGTGTGCCCGGCCATGGCATGGATGTCGCGCATCAGCGCGCGCGCGTCCCAGTCGGTGGGCCAGCCCTGCCACAGGCGCAGGCTGCCGTCGACGAAGACCGCGCGGATCTGGTCGCGGTTGGCCAGCCGCACCAGCTCCCAGGTCAGGTCCCACGACGGCGTCAGTTCCGGCACGTCGAGGTCGACCAGCAGGAAGTCGGCGCGCTTGCCGGCGGCGATCTCGCCGGTGAGCGCGCCCAGCCCGGCCACGTCGGCCGCGTCGTGCGTGGCCATGTCGACCCAGCGCCAGCCCGCGCCGCAGGACGAGTCGCCCACGCCGATGCCGAAGGCAAAGCGCTGCGCGGCCTCGGCATAGTCCAGCAGGCGGAAGCCGTCGCTGCGGGTGCCGTCGGTGCCCAGGCCGAGGCGCACGCCGAAGGTGGCCATGGTCTCGGCGGGCGCCACCGCGTTGCCCTTCCAGGCGCTGGCGACGGGGTTGTAAGCTACCGCGGCGCCGCTGTCGGCCAGCAGCCGGATCTCCTGCGGCGTCACCAGCGTGGCGTGCGCCAGCAAGGCGGCCGGCCCGAGTGCGCCGATCGCGGCGAGGTGCTCGATCGGCCGGCGCCCGCACGCGTTGAGCGAGCGCTCCACCGCCACCAGGTGCTCGTTGGCATGGGTCTGGAAGATGCGGCCGGACTCGGCGCACAGCTGGTAGACGTGATGCAGCATCGCGTCCGAGGCCACCTCGGGGATCGAGATCGCCAGCGACGGCGCCACCAGCGCATCGCCGGCGTAGCGGTCCAGGTGCGCGGCGGCGCGGCGCAGGATGGGCGCGGCGTCGAGCGTTTCGGCGCCGGGCTTGTCGTTGCAGATCAGGCCCAGCACGCAGCGCACGCCGGCATCGGTGACCGCGCGTGCGACCGCGTCCAGCCCGGCGTCGCTGCGCGTGCCGGCGTCGACCACGGTGGTAAAGCCGCCACGCAGCGCTTCCAGCGCCGCCAGCTTGGACGACAGGTACAGGTGCTCCGCCTTCAGGCTGCCCTCCAGCGGCACCCACACGCGCCGGAAGATCTCCGACGGCTCGCCGAACACCAGCGACTTGCCGAACGACTGCGTCAGGTGGTGATGGGTGTCGATCATGCCGGGCATCAGCAGCATGCGCGGCAGCGGCTGGGTCTCCAGATGCGGAAAGCGCGCGGCGACGTCTTCGGCGGGGCCGACCGCGGTGAAGCGGCCGCCCTCCACCACCACCGCGTGGCCGCGCACCGCGCCCTGGCGCAGCAGGGTCCATTCCGGCAGCAGGATGCGCTGGCGCTGGAAGCTTTCAGGCGCCAGCGCCGGGTTGAGGTCGCCGGGCCAGGCCGGCGTCGAGGCATAAGGTTCAGTCATGGCAATGCAGTAGGCGGGGTCAGTGCGTGGCGGCGGCATCGTCGCGAGCGATCGCGCCCGTATCAGCCGTCGCGGTCCGCAGACCCGTATGGAAAAACAGGAAGTTGAGCAGCGCCGCGGTGATGGCGCCCATCGCCACGCCATTGCCCACCAGGATGCGCAGGTTGGCCGGCAGGCCGCCATAGATGCCCGGCACCAGGATCGGCAGCAAGCCCACGGCCAGCGCCACCGCCACCACGTACATGTTGGCGTGGTCGCGCAGATCCACCTTGCGCAGCATGTCGATGCCCATGGTGCCGACGATGCAGAACACCACCAGCCCGGTGCCGCCGACCACGGCTTCGGGAATCGCGCTGATCAGCGCCGACACCGGCACCAGCAGCCCGAACGCCACCAGGATCGCGCCCGACATCGCCGTGACAAAGCGCGAGCGCACGCCGGTGGCCCGCACGATGCCGATGTTCTCGCCGCTGGTGATGATCAGCGAGGTGCCGAACATCCCGCCCAGCAGCGAGGTCAGCGCATCGGCGCGGATGGTGCGCGGCACGTCGCGCTGCTGGTCCACCGGCCGGCCCACGGCATCGCTGATCGCCAGGGTCTGGCCGGTGGCCTCGACCATCGAGATCACGGCGAACACCATCAGCGGAATCGCGGCCACCACGTCGAAGGTGGGCCAGCCGAACGGCAACGGCGTGGGCAACGCCAGCACCGGCGACATCGACACCTGGCCAAGGTGGAACGCGCCGGCCAGCCCAGCTACCAGCGCACCGCCCAGCAGGCCGAGCAGGATCGCCAGCTGCGCCAGCATGCCGCTCAGCCAGCGCGACGCCGCCACGGTGCAGGCAATGGTGGCAAAGGCCAGCAGCAGGTTGAGCGGATCCACCGCGCTGCCCGCGGCCGGATGGCCGGCGACCAGCTTGCCCGAGACCTGCGCCAGGTTGATCGCCACCAGCAGCAGCATGGTGCCCACCACCACCGGCGGGAAGTAGCGCAGGCAGCGCCGGAACACCGGCAGCACCAGGAAGTAGAAGACGCCGGTCAGGATCACCGCGCCGGCGGCGGTCTGCACGTCGGTCTGTTGCGCGATCAGGATGAACAGTACGATCGGCGCGCCGCCGGGCAGCATCACGAACGGCAGGCGCGCGCCGATGCCGCGCTTGCCCAGCGACTGCAGCAGCGTGCCCAGGCCGCAGATCACGAAGGTGGCGCTGAGCAGCTGCACCGCCAGCGCGGGCGGGAAGCTGAGCGCCTTGCTCATCAGGAAGACCGACGCAATCGGCGACGCGGCCATGACCAGTACGTGCTGAAGGCCGAAGACAAACAGGCGCCGCCATGGCAGCCGTTCATCCACCGGCGCGGGGGCGGGGTGGGACATTGCTTTGCTCCTCGTTTGGTGTGTCGGGCGTTGTGCCGGTGGCGCTTCGGCCCCTGGCTGCGTCTGTGCGCAATTCGCCGCAGATATTATCGATTTCCGCTAACAAAAACGTTTTGGTAAGTGTAGGGAAACCCAATTTGCGATGCAAGCGGTTTTGTCGGCGAAGCAGCCGTGGTCTTCCCCTATATCGAATAAATCGATAACGGCTAGCAGCAAAACCCGTTTCACAAGTTGATGGCGTGGCGTCAAAGTACCCGCCACAGCGCCTTGCGCGCCACAACACGCCCCGAAGGAGACGCCCCATGCGAGACAAGAACCGTCCGGCGCAATCTGCCGACCACGACCGGCCGCTATCCAGGCGGCGCCGTTTGGTGCAGGGCGCCGGCCTGCTGGCGCTGGGTGCATCGCCGCTGGGCGCGCTGGCCGCACGCGCGACCGACGGCGTCACACTGGCCGACGGCCCGCGCCCGCTGGTGCGCTATCCGGGCAAGCGCCCGCTGGTTCGCGTGAGCACCCGGCCGCCGCACCTGGAGACGCCCTTTGCCGCCTTCAACGAGGGGCCGATCACCGCCAACGACGCCTTCTTCGTGCGCTACCACCTGGCCAACCTGCCGCTGTCGGTGGACCTGGCCACCTACCGCCTCAGCGTTGGCGGCCACGTCGGCAAGCCGCTGCAGCTGTCGCTCGATGAACTGAAGCGGCTGGCCGAACCGGTGCACGTGGTCGCGGTCAACCAGTGCTCGGGCAATAGCCGCGGCTTTTCCGAGCCGCGCGTGTTCGGCGCGCAGCTGGCCAACGGCGCGATGGGCAATGCGCGCTGGACCGGCGTGCCGCTGCGCAAGGTGCTCGAGCATGCGGGCGTCAAGGCCGGGGCCAGGGTGGTCACCTTCAATGGCATGGATACGCCCGTCTTGCCGGGCACGCCGGACTTCCGCAAGTCGCTCGATATCGCCCACGCGATGAACGGCGAGCCGCTGCTGGCGTGGGGCATGAATGGCGAAGACCTGCCGCTGCTCAACGGCTACCCGCTCAAGCTGGTGGTGCCGGGCTACTTCGGCACCTACTGGATCAAGCACCTGCACGAGATCGAGGTGCTCGACCACCCGTTCGAGGGCCATGATGCGTTCTTCATGACCAAGGGCTACCGCGTGCCGGACAACGATTGCCAGTGCGTGGCCCCGGGCACGCCGGCGGCCAAGACGCGGCCGATCTCGACGCTGGCCGTGCGCAGCTTTATCACCAGCGTCGAGAGCGGCGGCAGGTTGCCGGCCGGCCGCGCCGTCGAACTGAAGGGCATTGCCTTCGACGGCGGCTCCGGCATCCGCACGGTCGAGGTGTCGGTCGACGGCGGGCAGAACTGGCAGGCCGCGAAGCTGGGCGAAGACCTGGGCCGGTTCTCGTTCCGCGCCTGGCGCTTGCCGGTGAAGTTCGCGCGCAAGGGCCCGGCGGTGCTGATGGTGCGCGCCACCAGCAACAACGGCGAGACCCAGCCGGCAAAAGCCAACTGGAACCCCGCCGGCTATCGCCGCAATGTCATCGAAGCCACGCCGGTCACCATCGCCTGAGGAACGCGCCATGAAAGCAACCATCGCCCCCGCGCTGCTGGCGCTCGCCCTGCTCGGTGCCAGCCATGCCGGCGCCGCGCCAAAAGACATCAAGTTGCCGGCGGAGAACGTCAAGCTCAAGCCGGCCAGTCTTCCTGGCTACGGCATCGCCATGCAGAAATGCGCGATCTGCCATTCGGCCGACTACGTCTCCTACCAGCCGCCCGGGCTGAGCCTGGCGCAGTGGACCACCGAGATGAAGAAGATGCAGCAGGCCTACGGCGCACCGATCGACGATGCCGAGGTCGAGCAGCTGGGCGCCTACCTGGCGGTGGCCTATGGCTCTGCCAAGGCGAAGGATCCCGAGATCGTGGCGATCGCGCAGAAGGCGCTCAAGCCGGCTGCCGAGGCGCCCGCGCCTGCGGCAGCGGCCAGCGTCGACGTGCAGGGGCTGCTGGCGAAGAACGCCTGCCTGAGCTGCCACAGCGCCACGCAGAAGATCGTCGGCCCGGCCTATCACGAGGTTGCGGTGCGCTACAAGGGCGACCCGCAGGCCCAGGCCAGGCTGGAAGCCAGCATCCGCGGCGGCAGCAGCGGCAAGTGGGGGGCGGTGCCGATGCCGCCGTTCGCCGGCCTGAAGCCCGAGGAAGTGAAGGCCCTGGCGGCCTATGTCCGCCAGCAATAGGCTCGACCGCACTGCCCTGACGGCAAGACGCCCCGGCTGGTCCGGGGCGTCTCGCATTTCGGCCTTGCAAGTTCCGGCCGGCTTCTTATACTTAGCCGCATGGCTAACCATTGTGCCGAGTTTGCAGACGTGTCCCAGGCTGTCGATCTTTCTCCGCTGTCCGGCGTGTTCTACGCGCTGGCGGACCCGACCCGCCGCGCCATCGTCAGCACGCTCGGGCGTGGGCCGGAAACGGTTTCGGCGCTGGCGGCGCCGTTCGCAATGGCACTGCCCTCGTTCATGAAGCACCTGCAGGTGCTGGAGCGCAGCGGCCTGATCCGCTCGCGCAAGACGGGGCGCGTGCGCACCTGCGAGCTGGTGCCGCAACCGCTGTCCGACGCGCAGCAATGGCTGGCCGACCAGCGCGCCCTGTGGGAGGCCCGTACCGACCGCCTGGCGGCCTTTGTCGAAGCACCTGATCAAGAGGAACAGTCCCATGACGAATGAAAACGCCGCCGGCCCGGAAGGCCACGACCTGGTCATCTCGCGCCTGCTCAAGGCCCCGCGCGCCAAGGTCTGGCGCGCCTGGAGCGATCCGCAGCTGCTCAAGCAATGGTGGTGCCCCAGGCCCTGGACCACCGAGGTCCGCGCCTTCGACATGCGTCCCGGCGGCGCCTTCCATACCTTCATGCAGGGCCCCGATGGCGGCACCAGCGACAACCCCGGCTGCTTCCTCGAGATCGTGCCGATGGAGAAGATCGTCTCCACCTCGGCGCTGGTCGCGGGGTACCGGCCCGGCACGCCGTGGCTGTCGATGACCGCGGTCATCACCATGGCCGACGAGGGCGACGGCACCCGCTACATCGCCCGCGTGATGCATCCCGACGAGGCCACGCGCAAGCAGCATGAGGAGATGGGATTCTATGAGGGCTGGGGGACCTGCATTACGCAGCTGGAGGAGTTTGCGCAGCAGTTGAAGTGAGGGTGGCGGTGCCGGTGCGTCGGCATCGCTGTGGGTGTTCTCCCCTCTCCCGCAAGCGGGAGAGGGGGTACACAAGCGGGAGTTGGAAAGCTTGAGGCAATGATGTCGCTGCGGGTTTTCCGGTGTCCGCTCTTCAAAACCGGTGCCGCAACCCCACGCTCACCGACTTCGCATCATCCCCGCTGCCCGGATCGATCACGATGCTGTTGTTGCTGACGCTGCCGCCGGCGCTGTTGTGCACCAGCACCGCGCGCACGTAGGCCGTGGTGCGCTTGCTCAGGTCGTGGTCCCAGCCCAGCGTGACTGCCAGCGGCCGCTGGCCGCCGCCGAGGATCTGGCGCTTGAGCGCGGCGGCCTTGAAGGTGTCGCGCCGGGTCACGGCCCAGCTGAAGGTCACGCCGTAGTGGCGCGCCGAGCGGGTCTCGGGCCGGTCGCTGCTGGCCGCGCTGAACAGCAGCCCGATCTCCACCGGCTTGAAGCGGTACGAGCCGCCGACGAAATGGTTCGACGTCAGCGTCGGCTCCACCGGCACATTGGCGCCCGAATACATCCCCTGGTAGCTGTAGAACGCATAGGCGTTGCCCGCCTCCCAGGTCGCGTTCATGCCGAAGTTAAGCCCGGAGCGCGCAGACCCCGGCACCTCGCCCGGCGCCACCGCGGCGCCGAAGGCGAAGCCGCCCCACTTGGGCGAGAAGTACTGCACGGCGTTGTCGAAGCGCGCGCCGTAGGCCACATGTCCGGTGCCTTGCGATGCGGTCGCGCTCAGCAGGTTGAACGGCGACACCGCGCCATTCAGCAGGAACGGGTCCAGCCGCAGCAGCGCATAGAACGACGGCGTGTACTGCCGCCCCAGCCGGAGCTCGCCCCAGCCGCCTGACAGGCCCAGGTAGGCCTGCCGCCCGAACAGCCGGTTGTTGCCGAAGAACTCTGTGCCGGTGTCGATATTGAAGCCGGACTCGACCAGGAAGTTGGCCTTGAGCCCGCCGCCGAGGTCTTCGATGCCGCGGATGCCCCAGCGCGACGCGGCCTGCTGGCCTTCGCGCATGCGCACCACGCTGTCCGAGCCCTTGGCGTATTCGATCGATGCGTCGACCACGCCGAACAACTGCATGGTGCCGGCCGCGGCATTGCCCGCGGCCAGGGCCACGCCCATCGCCATCCACTGTGTTGCCTTCACGCTCCCTGTCTCCCGTTCTCGTTGTGGTGTGTCTGCCCTACTTCGCCTGCAGCCCCGCGACCTTCACCACCTCGCCCCATGCAGCCAGGTCGGCGCTGACCAGCTTGCCCAGGTCCGCGGCACTCGACGGCGCGGCCGGCTGCAGGTTCAGCGCGGCGAATCTGGCGCGGTCCGCCGGGCTCTGCAGGATGCGGTTGACCTCGGCGTTGAGCCGCTCGACGATGGGCGCGGGCACGCCCCTGGGCCCGAAGATCGCGACCCAGCTGGCCTGCTGGAACGGCACGCCCTGCTGCGACATGGTGGGCACGTCGGGCGCGGTCAGCAGGCGCTCCGGGCCGGACACCGCGATGCCGCGGATGCGGCCGGACTTCAGGTGCGGCACCGCGGAGATGGCATCGGTAATGCCGATGGTGACGTGGCCCGCGGCCAGGTCGTTGCTGCACTGGGTGGCGGTCTTGTACGGAATGTGGCGCAGATGGATGCCGGCCTTCGCCTTCAGGTATTCCATGGCCAGATGGCCGCCGGAGCCGACGCCCCACGAGCAATAGGCCAGCTCCGTCTTGCTGCTTTTGGCATAGGCGATCAGTTCCCGCAGGTTGTGCACCGGCACGCCGGCGCTGACCGCCAGCAGGTTGCCGCCGGGCTGGCTGGGCCGCGCGATCGGCGTGAAGTCCTTGAGCGGGTCGTACGGCAGCGACGGCGTGGTCCACGGGTTCACCGTCATGGTCGCGGCATAGGTGAACAGCAGCGTGTAGCCGTCGGGGGCGGCGCGCGCCACGGTCTCGTTGGCGATGATGCCGTTGGCGCCGGGACGGTTGTCGACCACCACCGGCTGCTTCAGCCCCGCGGTCAGGCGCTCGGCCACCAGCCGCGCGGTCTGGTCGGTCACGGTGCCCGCGCCCGACGGCAGCACCATGCGGATCGGCTTGCTGGGGTAAGGTGCCTCGGCGTGCGCGCTGGCGGCGCCCGCCAGGATCAGCGCCGCGGCCAGGGCCGTGCGCGTGGCGCGCGCCCGGTGGGCGTGGGCGCCATTGTGCTGGCTGCTCATATTGCTGTCTCCGTTGCGGCGCATTGGCCGCGCATGCCGGTACGTTGCCGGCGTGTCGTCAGCGGGCGCGCCGGATTTCCCGGGCGCCCGCGCTGAACCGGCTCAGGCCTGCGCCTGCGCCGCGTGATCGAGTGCCGCCAGCCGCTCGTAGTGCCAGTCGGCATCGCCGAACAGGTTGGCATGCGCTGCCAGTCGCTTGTAGCAGTGGCCGACTTCGACCTCGTCGGTCATGCCGACGGCGCCGTGCAGCTGCACCGCGTCCTCGCCCAGCGCGCGCCCGGCATCCGAGACAAAGGCCTTGGCGTGGGAGACCGCGCGCATGCGCGCGACCGGATCGCGCTGCAGCGCCTCGGCCGCGGCTTCGGTGATGGCACGCGCCTGCTCGACGCTGACATAGAGGTCCACCAGCCGGTGCCGGATCACCTGGCTGGCGGTCAGCGGCCGGCCGAACTGCTCGCGCGTCGCCAGGTAGTCGCGGGTCAGGTCGAAGGCGCGCGACATGGTGCCGACGGCCTCGGCGCAGGCCATCACGGTGGCGCGGTCGATGGCGGCCTCCACCAGCGGCCAGGCGCCGTCGCACGCGCCGATGCGCGCGCTGTCCGGCACCACGGCGCGGCGCAGTGTCACGCTGGCGGTCTGGCGGCCGTCGTAGGTCGGCAGCGCCTCGACGCTCACGCCGCGCGTATCGGCCGGCACCGCGAACAGGGTCAGGCCATGGCGCTCGCGGCGCTGGCCGCCGGTGCGCGCCAGCACCAGCAGCAGGCCGGCGCTGCCGCCGCCCAGCACCAGCGTCTTGCGGCCGTCCAGGGTCCATTGCCCCGGGGCGTGGGTCTGCGCGGTGGTGCTGATATCGAACGCGTCATAGCGCCCCTGCGTTTCCCAGGCGGCCAGCGCCAGCATGGCGCCGCCTTCGGCCATCGCCGCCGCGGCGGCCGCGTGGGCGGGATCGCCGCAAGCGGCCAGCAGCGGCGCGCACAGCGCGGCATTGGCCAGCCACGGTTCGGCGGGCTGGGCGCGGCCCAGTTCTTCCGCCAGCAGCGCCTGGTCGGTGGCGTCGCCCAGGCCGCCGCAGGCTTCCGGCAAACCCAGCGCCAGCCAGCCCATCTCGGCAAACGCCCGCCAGTGCGTACGCGAGAACCCGTCCGGCTCGGCCAGCGCGGCGCGGCGCTGCTCGAAGCCGTAGCCGCGTTCGACATAGCGCCGCACGCTGTCGCGCAGCATGCGGCGATCGTCCGTTGCATCGCTCATCTGTTCGTGTCCTTATGCAGAGGTTGCAGCCACCTTGGCCGCGCTACAGGCCCAGCACCTGCTTGGCCAGCAGCTCGTGCTGGATCTCGCTGGAGCCGCCGGCGATGGTGTAGCCGCGCGTGACGAAGCGGCGCGCCGACGCCGCGGCGGCGTAGGCGGAGCGCCCCGGTTCCGGCGCGGCGGGCTCGAAATGCGCGGCGCGGTCGTAGGCCAGCGTGTCGGGGCCCAGCGCGTCGACCGCCAGGTTCTCGATGTCCTGGATCAGCCGGCTGCCCAGCAGCTTGAGCATGCCGGTCTCGGGCCCCAGCGCCTGGCCCGCGCGCGCCTGCCGGCGAAAGCGCAGCACGGTGGCCGCCAGCGCCTCCAGCCGTACCTCCAGCGCACGCAGCCGGCGCGCGAACCACGGCCGCTGCAGCAGCGGCTGGCCGCCCTCTTCCAGCTCCGCGCCGATGGCGCGCACCTTGGCCAGGCGGCGGCGGTTCTCGGCCACGCGCGCCAGGTTCAGCCGCTCGTGCTCGAGCAGCGACTTGGCGATGGCCCAACCGGCGTTCTCGTCGCCGACGCGGTTTGCCACCGGAACTTCCACCTCGTCGAAGAACACCTGGTTGAACAGGTGCCAGCCGTGGATGCCGACCAGCGGCCGCACGCTCACGCCGGGGCTGCGCATGTCGATCAGCAGGAAGCTGATGCCCTGCTGCGCGCGCGCCGCGGTATCGGTGCGCACCAGGCAGAAGATCCAGTCGGCGTACTGCGCGTACGAGGTCCAGATCTTGCTGCCGCTGACCACGTAGACCTCGCTGCCGTCGGCCCGGGTCCTGCGCACCGCGCGCGTCTTCAGCGAAGCCAGGTCGGAACCGGCGTTGGGCTCGGAATAGCCCTGGCACCACCAGTGCTCCTGGTTCAGGATGCGCGGCAGGAAATACTGCTGCTGCGCCGGCGTGCCATAGCGGATCAGGATCGGCCCGATCATCTCGAGGCTGATGCCGCCGCTCTCGGGCGCGTGCGCCAGCACCAGCTCTTCCTGGAACACGGCGCGGCGCTCGGCGCTCCAGTCGCAGCCCTGCCAGGCCGCCGGCCAGTGCGGCACCAGCCAGCCGCGCCCGGCCAGCCGCTGCTGCCAGTCGACCAGCTCCTGCTTGCTGAGTTCCAGCCCGAAGCGGACTTTCTCGCGCACGGCATCGGGCAGCGCGCGCGCGACGAACGCGCGCACCTCGTCGCGGAAGGCCTGCAGCGCGGCCTCGTCGTCGTGGATAAGGGAATCGGTCATGGTGTCTGTCTTCTAAGCGTTCTTGTCGCGCGCAACCGAGGCCGCGCGCATGCCGCCCTTGATCGCGGCCACGCTATCCGCCGGAAAGCCGCCGATGGTGGCCGCCAGCCCGCGCGCGCGGTCCAGCACCTGGGCGTCGTCGACCATCTCGGTGGCGATGCCCAGTCGCAGCAGCTCCGGCGCGGGCACGCGGTCACCCAGCAAACACAGGCGCGCGGCCACGGCTTCGGTGTGGCGCAGCGCCAGCCACTCGGCATTGCGCGGCGCCGCCATGCCCAGGCGGATCTCGCCGATCTGCAGGAAGGCGCCGGCGCCGCACACCAGCAGGTCGCCGGCCAGCGCCAGCGCCGCGCCGCCATTGATGGCATGGCGCTCGAGCGCCACCACCCAGGCCTTGCGGCTGTGCCGCAGGCCCTGGTGCACGCGCTCCCACACCGGCGCGAACGCCGCCAGCCCGCCGGCTTCGGCCTGCAGCGCCTGCAGGTCCAGGCCGGAACAGAAGCCGCCGTCGGCGCCGCGCAGCAGCACCGCGCGCACGCTGTCGTCGGCGGCCAGGGTCTCGATCGCGTCGCCCAGCGCGCGCGCCAGCGCCATGTCGATGGCGTTGCGGCGCGCCGGGCGGTTCAGCACCAGCTCGGCCCAGCCGGCGTGACGCTGCAGCAGGACGGCAGGCTGCGGCGCGTTCATGCTGCCTCCTGCTGCACGTGTTCCACGCCGATGTTGCGGGCACGGGCCATGGCGTCGATCTCGGCTGCGCCGTAGCCCAGTTCCGCCAGCACCTCGGCGGTATGCTGGCCAAGCCGCGGCACCGCAGGGAGTCCGCCGGCGGGCAGGCCGGCCATGGTGAAGGGCAGCCCGGGCAGCTCCAGCCGGCCGCCCTCGCCGTCGTCGACCGCCTGCAGGATGCCGCTGGCACGCACGTCGGGGCTGGCCTTGACCTGGTGGTAGTCGCGCACCACGCCCACCACCACCTGGTGCCGCTCCAGCAGCGCGCGCGCGGCATCGCCGCTCAGGTGGCGCAGCGCGTCGTGCAGGATGGCCAGCAGCGCGGCGCGGTGCCGCACCCGCAGGGCATTGCTGGCAAAGCGTGGGTCGTGCGCCAGCGCCGGCTGGCCGATGGCTTCGCACAAGCGCGTCCAGTGTTCGTCGAGATAGGCCGACAGCACGATATGGCCGTCGGCCACCGCGATCACGTCGGCGGCCGGCGCGGCCTTGGGCTGGCTGTTGCCGCTGCGCACGGGCAGCGCGCCGGAGCACTGGTATTCGGCCCACAGCTGGGCCTGCAGCTGCACCCCCACCGACAGCAGCGAAGTCTCGATGGTCGCGCCGGCGCCGGTGCGCTCGCGGCGGAACAGCGCGGCCAGGATGGCATTGCCGGCCGCCAGCGCGGTGGCCGCGTCGATCAGCGCGAAGCCGGCCTTGAGCGGCTGCCCGCCGGACTCGCCGGTGACCGACATCATGCCGCTCTCCGCCTGCGCGGCGATATCCAGCCCGGGCCGCGTGCGCGACGGCCCGCGCGTGCCGAAGCCGCTGATCGAGGCGTGGATCAGGTCGGGACGCGCGGCGCGCAGCGTCGCGGCGTCCAGTCCCAGCGCTTCCATCACGCCGGCGCGGGTGTTGTGCAGCACCACGTCGCTGGCCAGCGCCAGCCGGCGCGCCGCATCCAGCCCGCCGGGCGTGCGCAGGTCCAGCGCGATGCCGCGCTTGCCGCGGTTGTAGGCCAGGAACATCGGGCTTTGCGGGCTGGTGCCGTCGAAGCGCCGCGCGCTGTCGCCGCGCAGCGCCTCGACCTTGACCACGTCGGCGCCCAGGTCGGCCAGCATCATGGCCGCGCCCGGCGCCGCGATGAACTGCCCGAACTCCGCCACGCGGATGCCTGCCAGCGGCAGGTCTTGCCGGTTTGCCATGCGGTGTCACTCCTTGAAGTCGCCGGCGCGGCCGGCGGTTGGCGTCGATGCGGAGCGATCATGCGTGAGCACCGCGCCTCACGGCAGATGCCAAAATGGCTGCGGTGCAAACCACGGGTTAGCACCCCGGGTTATCCCGAACCCCGCGGATTGCCGCTATGCTGGGCGCCCTGGCCATCGTCTGTACGGGACCCTCCATGCGTCTGAACCAACTCCAGGACTTCATCGCCGTGGCCGAGCACGGCAGCATCCGCGCCGGCGCCCGTGCCCGCGACGTGTCGGCGCCGGCACTCACCAAGAGCATCCGCCAGCTCGAGGAAGAGCTGCACGTGCCGCTGCTGACCCGCACCACCCGCGGCGTGGTGCTGTCGCGCTATGGCGAGGCCTTCCTGCGGCGCGCGCGCCTGATCGCCACCGAGGCGCGCAAGGCCAGCGACGAGATGCGCCAGATGCTGGGCGCTCGCAACGGCGTGGTGCGCGTGGGCGCCACCGGCGGCCCGGCGCACCTGCTGCTGCCGGCGGTGCTGACGCGCTTCCGGGCCCAGCATCCGGACGTGCTGGTCTGCATCGACAGCGGGGTCTATCCGATGCACCTGGACGACCTGCGCGCGGGCGTGATGGACATGGCGGTGAGCCCGGTGCCGGACGAGGGCATCGAGCGCGAGTTCACTTGCGAGCCGCTCTACAACAACGATTCGGTGGTGGTGGCGCACCGCGAGCATCCCCTGCGGCATGCGCGCCGCCTGCGCGAGCTGGTGGGTTCGGACTGGGTGCTGACCGGCCAGCGCATGCAGGGCCCGGGCGCCGCCATCCTCGATGCCTTTCGCGAGCACGACCTGCCGCTGCCGCGCGTGGCGGTGCGCTGCGACACCATCGGCATGATCCAGTCGCTGCTGCAGGACCGCCACCTGCTGTGCATGCTGCCGCGCCAGCTGGTGCCGGGACAGCTCGCCGCCGCCGGGCTGGTGCCCTTGCCGATCGAAGACCGGCTGCCCAGCCACCGGGTCAGCCTGATCTACCGCGCCGATTCGCCGATGACGCCGGTCGCCGCGCAATTTGCCACGCAGCTGCGGCGCGAAGTCCACTACCTGACCCACCTGCCCGACAGCCCGCTGCGCCGCCCCGCCTAGGTCGCGCCTGGCGCGCGTTAGCGCAGCGCGCGGCGCGCGGGAACTGCCAGCAGCGGCTCGGTGCTAACCAGCGGTTTACACCTGAAATTCCCGAACCGCCGCCGGGCCGCGCCGGCGCTGGCTTTGCAGCCGGCGCGCCGCGGCGCGGCGGGATTTTCCCCAATCCCTGCGCAGTGCCTTCTTGCCTGACAGTGGCACCGGACACTAACCGGATAGCAGGGAGGCAAGCATGCAAGACATCGAAGACCGGCCGTCGGCGCTGGTCACGGGCACGGGGATCGACAGCGCCGGCGACGGCGTCTGGCTGCTGCACGGGCAGGGCCAGAGCTTTGTTGCCGATATCGGCGGCGGCCTGCTGGTGGTCGACAGCGGCCCCGGCGGGCGCGTCACGCGGGGCATGATCGAGGCGCTGCGCACGCAGACCAGCCTGCCGGTGCTGGCGATCTGCTACAGCCACGGCCACCTGGGCTACAACGCCGGCCTGCAGCAATGGCTGGACCACGCCGCCGCGCGCGGCGAGCCCGCGCCGCGCGTGCTGGCCCACGTCAACGTGCTGGCGCGCCAGGCGCGTTACCGCGAGACCCAACGCATGCAGCAGCGCATGGCCGAGATCCAGTTCCGCCAGCCGGCCGGCGCGCTCGCGGGCAAGCTGGTCCATGTTGCCCCCACCGAGACCTTTGCCGACGGCGTGACGCTGGGCCACGGCGAGCGCCGCGCCGAAATCCTGTGGGCGCCGTCCGAGACCGACGACGCCGTCGCGGTCTGGCTGCCGGGCCGGCGCGTGCTCTACGGCGGGCCGGCGGTGATCGACTCGATCCCCAACATCGGCACCCCGTTCCGCACCATGCGCGACACCGTGCGCTGGGCCGATACGCTGGAACGCCTGGCGGCGCTGCAGCCGCGCGCGGTGGTGCGCGAATTCGGCGCCACCGTGCAGGGCGAGGCCGAATGCCAGCGCGTGCTGGGCGAAACCGCGCGCGCCCTGCGCTGGCTGCGCGCCGAGGTGGTGCGGCTGATGAACGCGGGCTGCAACGAGCGCCAGATGCTGGCCGCGCTGCAGCCGCCCGCGGCGCTGTTCGACCAGCCCTGGATGCGGCCCACCTACGGCGACCCCAGCTACATCGCGCGCGATATCTACCGCTCGGAGAACGGCTGGTGGGACCGCAACGCGACCACGCTGCACCCGGCGGCGCCACAGCAGGCCGCGGCGGAGATCGCCGCCGCCGTGGCCGACCACGCCGCGCTGCTGCGCCACGCGCAGGCGCTGGCCGAGCGCGGCGATACGCAACTGGCCCTGCACGTGATCGACGTGCTGGCGCTGGCACCGGATAAAACCCCGAGCGTGCGCGAGGCGCGCCGGCTCAAGGCGGCGTGGCTGCGCCAGCGCGCCACGCAGGTGCGCAGCTATGTGTCGCGCAGCCTGTACGACGCGGCCGCCGATGCGCTGGAGAGCGAAGCGGCGGACAACTTCGGCCTGCATTAGCCATGCCCTCTGCATCAGGGAGACACCATGCCAGACATCGAGCCATGCACCACCCTTGCAGCCCCGGCCACGCTGTGGCCAGACCCACGGCGGCGTGCGCTGCTGCGCGGGCTGGCCGCACTCGGGATGGGCGCCGCGGCGGGTTCGCTATACGCCGGCAACGGCTGGCCCGCGCGGCCGATCCGGCTGGTGGTGCCGACCCCGCCGGGCGGCGGCACCGACCTGTTCGCGCGCACGCTGGCGGCATCGCTGGGCCAGGCGCTGGGCCAGACCATCGTGGTCGACAACAAGCCGGGCGCGAACGGCATCATCGGCAACGATGCCGTGGCCAAGGCCAGCCCCGACGGCTACACGCTGCTGTTCACCTACGCCGCCGCGGTGGTGATCAACCAGACCTTGCAGCCGAAGCTGCCGTATGACGGCCTGCGCGACCTGCTGCCGGTGGCGCAGATCGGCGCAGGCGGCAATTTCCTGGTGGTGACGCCGGACTTCCCGGCGCGCACGCTGAAGGAATTCGTCGAGCAAGTGCGCAAGCGCCCGGATGCGTACGACTACGGCTCATGGGGCATCGGCTCGGGCGGCCACCTGACCATGGCGGCGCTCGCCATGCAGACCGGCCTCCGGGTGCGCCACGTGCCGTACAAAGGCGTGGCGCCGATCCTGGCCGACCTGCAGGGCGGCGTGATCAAGGCCGGCTTCGTCGATACCTCGTCGTCGCTGCCGCTGCTCCGCGCCGGCAAGCTGCGCGCGCTGGCGGTCAGCGGCACGCGCCGCGCCCCGGCCACGCCCGAGGTGCCGACCATGACCGAGCAGGGCTATCCGTTCGACACCGACAGCTGGTACGGGCTATTCGCGCCCGCCGGCACCAGCGCCGCGATCGTGCAGCGGCTCAATGCCGAGGTTAACCGGCTGCTGGCGGACGCGGCCATGCGCGAGCGCTTCCTGCAGCTGAACATGGGCATGGCGCCGGCGAAGACCCCGGAGCAGTTCGCGCAGACGGTGCGCGCGGATGTGGGCGTGTGGGGCAAGGTGATACGGGCGAACAACATCAGCGTCGACTGATTGGAGGCGCCTGCCCTCTCCCCCGGCCCCTCTCCCGCAGACTGGGAGAGGGGAGCAAGGCCTCTTGCCTGCGCTGCCGTGAGGCGGCGGCGCCGCCAGCCAGTCGACTTCTTCCTATACCGATGTCGGAGCTTCACCGACAGCGCCTGCCCTACCCAGCCACTAGTATCGATTCAGAAAAACAGCACGCCCCACGAAGACCCGGTGCCGCAAGCGGCATCCGGGCACGGCTGCGCGCTGCATGGAGACCGCAATAACAGAAGGAGGAGCGCCATGGACCGCCGCCAGTTTCTCAAGTGGGGCAGTTTCCTGACCGTTACCGTGGCCACCGGCGGGCTCAGCGCCTGCGGCGGTGGCGATGACGATCCGGCGCCGGAACCGGATACCGGCAACCCCGAGAACTTCAACTTCGTGCACGGCGTGGCCTCGGGCGACCCGCGCCCCGACAGCGTGATCGTGTGGACGCGCGTGGAAGGCAGCAACGGCAGGCGCCCGGTGGTGGTGCGGCTGCAGGTGTCGACCCAGCAGGATTTCGCGCCGCCGACGCTGCTGGTCAACCAGCCGCTGATGGCCCTGCCGGACTGGGACTACACCATCCGCAACAAGGTCACGGGCCTGAGCCCGGGCACGCGCTACTTCTACCGCTTCCTGCTGGGCAACCGCTCCAGCACCACCGGCCGCACCCGCACCGCCGCCGCGGCGGGCACCCCGCTGGAACAGCTGCGATTCGCCTTTGTCAGCTGCCAGGACTGGAATGCCAACCACTGGGCCGGCATGGAAGAGCTGGTGCAGCAGGACCTGGACTTCATCATCCATGTCGGCGACTACATCTACGAAGCGGTGCCGGGCGGTTCGCGCGCCGGCAACGTCGAGGATCGCCACACCGTGCTGCAGCTGCCCAACGGCACCGTGCTGCCGGATGGCAGCGTCTACGCCACCACGCTGGACGACTACCGCTTCCTGTACCGCAGCTACCGCAGCGACGCGCGCCTGCAGGCGCTGCACGCGGCGTTCCCGATGATCGCGATCTGGGACGACCACGAGTTCTCGGATAACTGCTGGCAGGACCGCCAGACCTACAACATCACCGACGACCAGACCCCGCGCAGCGCGCGCCGGCGCGCCGCCAACCAGGCCTGGTTCGAGTTCATGCCGGCCGACGTGACGCTGGACCAGAACAACCCGTCGTTCCAGAACATACAGATCTACCGCGCCTTCACCTTCGGCAATCTCGCCACGCTGCTGATGACCGATGAGCGCCTGTACCGCGCCGACCACATCATTCCCGAGGCCTCGGTCGGCCGCTCGATCGGCAGCCTGTATTTCGTGCCGACGGCAACGCTGGCCGCGGCCGAGGCGCAGAAGATCGCGGCCGCCGGCAACGCGCTGACGCCGGTGTCGATGCTGGGCGACACCCAGCGCGCCTGGTGGCAGGACCGCATCGGCGCCGACGCCACCACCTGGAAGCTGTGGGGCAACCAGCTGTCGCTGCTGCGCATGCAGGTCGACGTGCCGCAGGCGGTGGCGCGGCTGATCGCGCGCGCGCTGGTGCTGGCCAACAACGCGCTGGCCTCGCTCGAGACCGCGATCGCCAACGCGCTGGCCGACGACCTGCGCGCAGCGCGCATCGCCGGCACCTATGCCAACCTCGCCTATACCGCGCTGCGCAACGTGCTGGTACAGGCCGGCATCGACAGCGCCGCGTTCGACGCCAGCATCAAGCCGCTGATCGAAGCGCGGCTGCCGGCGATTACGCTGCTCGAACGCTTTATCCTCAATGCCGACCAGTGGGACGGCTTCAACGCCGAGCGCAAGAACCTGATGGCGTTCCTGAAGACCAACGGCATCCGCAACGTGGTGGCGCTGAGCGGCGACATCCACGCCTTCTTCGGCGGCCAGGTGATGGACGACTACGATGCCGCGGCGCCGGCGCCGGTGATGGTGGACCTGGTGACGGCCGGCCTGTCGAGCAACACGCTGCTCAGTTCCTTCCGCACCGTGGTCGACACCGATCCGGCCTTTGCCGCGCTGCGCGAGCTGATCTACAGCAACGTCGGCGGCACCCTCGTCAATACCTTCGATGCCACGCTGCGCGCCTTCAACCCGTGGCTGCGGCATGCCGACACCAATGCCGAGGGCTATGCGCTGGTCACGCTGACGCCGCAGAAACTGAGCTGCACCTTCCACACCCTGAAGGCGCTCGCCGGCGGCATGGCGCCGGCGCTGCCGGCCACCGCCAGCACGCGGCTGCTGGAAGTGGCGGCAGGCACGGCCGATGTGACCGTGACCTAGTGACCGTGACCCCGTGGCCGTGACCTAGTATCCGGCCTGCCGGTCCACCAGGTTCAGCAGCGCGCGCCCCTCGCGCGCGCGCCGCAGGTTGTCCAGGCATTGCCGTGCCACCAGCGGGTACGACGGATCGGCCGCGATATGCGGCGTGGCCTCGATGCGCGGATGGTTCCAGACCGGGTCGTCCGCTGCCGGCGGTTCCTTGGCGAATACATCCAGCGCCGCGCCCGCCAGGTGCCCTGCATCGATCAGCGCCACCAGGTCGGGCTCGACCACATGCTCGCCGCGGCCGACGTTGATCAGGTAGGCGCCCCGCGGCAGGCGCGACAAGGTGCGCCGGTCGAGCAGCCCCTCGGTGCGCGGCGTCAGCGGCAGCGTGCAGACCAGGATATCGCTCTGCGCCAGCATGGCGTCCAGGCCATCGTCGCCGGTGAAATCCGTCACGCCGGGCAAGTGCTTGGCGGCGCGGCTCCAGCCGCTGACCGGGTAGCCGATGGCGGCGAACATGCGCGCCACCTCGCTGCCGATCTCTCCCAGCCCCAGCACGCCCACGCGGCACTGCGCGGCATCGCGCCCCGCGTGGCGCTTCCATTCGCCGCGGCGCTGCTGTTCGGCGTACAGGCCCAGCGCGCGGGTATGGCGCAGCGCCATCGCCAGCACGAAGCGGGCGATGCCGGCCTGCTGGCCGGGATCGACGATACGCGTCACCGGGATATGCGCGGGCAGGTCGGGCGCTGCCAGCAGCTTGTCGACGCCGGCGGTGGCAGCGCACACCAGCCGCAGGTTGGGATAGGCGGGCACCACGCCGGGCTTCAGGCCCCACGCGATGATGGCCTCGACCTGTTCCGCGACGGCGGCCTCGCGGCCGTTCCACACGGTGATGTCGGGCGCCGCCTCGCGCAGCAGCGCGGTGATGGGAACCGCCATGAACGACGGCAGGTGGACGAGGATGGCCATGGTCAGTTGCGGTAGTCGGGGTTGATGCGGTCGAGGCGGCGCAGCAGGCCCGGCCAGGCCAGGCTGGAACCCTTGCCCTTGGTGGCCTGGCGTGCCTGCTGGCCCATGTTGGCGCTGGCGGCCTGCGGCACCCGCGTCAGCGGCGTGCCGCCGCTTTGCGCCAGGATCTGGATGCGGCACGCCGACTCCAGCGTGTACATGGTCAGGAACGCATCCGCCACGGTGCGCCCGCAGGTGAGCAGCCCGTGGTTGCGCAGGATCATCTGCTTGCAGCGGCCCAGGTCGGCCACCAGCCGCGCCTTTTCGTCCTCGCGCAGCGCCACGCCTTCATAGTCGTGATAGGCGAGCCCGGTCAGCGCGAACATCGCCTGCTGCGAGATCGGCAGCAGCCCCTCCTGCTGCGCGGACACGGCGACGCCGTGCGCGGTATGCGTGTGCATCACGCAGCCGACTTCGGGCCGCGCCTCGTGCACGGCGCTGTGGATGATGAAGCCGGCCGGGTTGACGTCATACGGCGTGTCCAGCACGGGCTCGCCGTGGTGGTCCACCTTGACCAGGCTCGAGGCCGTGATCTCGTCGAACATCATGCCGTACGGGTTGATCAGGAACTGGTCCGGCGCGTCCGGCACGCGCGCCGAGATATGCGTGAAGATCAGGTCGTCCCAGCCGAAGTGGGCCACCAGCCGGTACGCGGCCGCCAGGTCGACGCGCATCTGCCATTCGGCGTCGGAGACGCGTTCTTTGATGCGGTCTTGTGCGGATTCGACGAGCTGGACTTGCGCCATGTACGGCCTCCCGGGGCATGTGAGTGAGTCATTGGACCGCTGCATTGTCCCGGCGCCCCGCGCCAAAGTCTGTTAAGTGTTAGACAATCTCGGCTCCGGCAAGGAGGGCGATGTGGGACGTCAGGTGAAGGCCAGGGTAAAGCATGCGTTGAAAGCGGATGAACCGGTGCGCGCACTGCCGCGCGGCGTGCTGGCCAGCGGCTGGCTGCGCAACGCGCCGCCGCGCGTGCTGGACGCCGTGGCGCTTGCCGCACGCCGCCAGCGCTTTGGCGACGGCGCGATGATCTTCGCACGCGGCGACCCGCCGACGTATTTCTGCATGGTGGTGTCCGGCCGGGTGCGCATGAGCCGGGTCAGCAGCGGCGGGCGCGAGTCGGTGTACTCGGTGATCGGGCGCGGGCGCTGGTTCGGCGAAATCTCGCTGCTCGACGGCAAGCCGCGCACGCATGATGCCTTTGCCGTCGGCAACACCGAGCTGCTGGTGCTGGGCCAGCGCGATTTCCACCGCATCCTGGCTACGCACCCGGAAGGCATGCAGCTGATCGTGCAGCAGATCTGCGCGCGCCTGCGGGTAGCCTTCGACCATGCGCAAAGCGCGGCGCAGGCCCCGGTCGACGCGCGCATGGCGGCGCGCCTGCTAGAGCTGGCCGACCGCACCGACCACGTGGTGCGCATCAGCGCGGAAGAACTCGGCGACATGGTCAGCCGCTCGCGCCAGACCGTGGCCAAGACGCTGCAGGCGTGGCAGGACGCCGGGCTGATCCGCCGCGCCTATCGCCAGATCGAACTGCTGGACCCGGCCGCGCTGAAGCGCATTGCCAGGCGATGACGCCGCGCACGGCCACCCGCGTGCGCAAATAACCTGCCTTGGCCGCGATGGCAAGACTGGTTAACGACCGTTGCAAAAACAAACAGAATGTCAGGTGCCCCGGCGCTACAGTGACCATTCCCTTGCCTGTAGGCGTTTCTAGGAGGTACACGAATGAAGCAACATCTGGCGAAATCCCTGGTCATGGCTGGCGCGATGATCGCGTCCTATCCGCTGTTCGCGCAGCAGGCCCAGCCGCTGCAGCCGGGCCAGCCGATGCCGATGACCCAGCCGATGCAATCCGCGCAACCGGTGCAGGCGATGCCTGCGGCCCCGTCGGCTCCGATGGCCCAGATGGCCCCCGCTGCCCCGGCGGCCGGTGGCAGCTACGCGCAGGCCCCCATGCCCCCGGTCCAGCCCGGCATGGCGCCGGCGCCCGCCGATGCGTCGCTGGCAGGCGGCACGATGTCGGCAGTGGATCCCGCCAGCATGAGCCTCGCGCCCGATGCCCTCGGCAGTCGCCTGGGCCAGCGCAGCACCTTCCTCGACGGCGCCTGAGCGCCGGCCGGCGTGGGCCCGCAGCGCGCGGGCCATGCGCCATGCATCCCTGCATCACGACACACGTAACACGCGGGCGCGCCCCGCCTTACTCTTCCCCGGCAGCCGCGCCCTGCTGCTGCAGCCATTCCAGGAAGGCGCGCAGGTGCAGCGGCTTGTCGGCATCGCGCGGCACCAGCGCATGGTAGGTGTTGCCCGGCGCGCGGATCGCGCCGAACGGCGTGGCGATGCGCCCGCCGGCGCGGTCCGCCTCCAGCGTGGGAAAGGTGCCGATGGCAAAGCCCAGGCTGTCCGCCACGGCCTGCAGCGTGACAAAGAAGTGGTCGAAGCGCAGCGTGCGCACCGGCAGCAGCGACGCATGCCCGGCCTGCTGCAGCCATGACTCCCAGCTGCCCGGCCGCGTTTCCGTATAGAGGAACACGCCCTCCACCAGGTCTTCCACCCCTTGCAACGGCAACTGCCGCAGCAACGCCGGGCTGGCGATCACGGTCTGGTACTCGGCAAACACCGGCATCGACTCGAACTGCTCGCCGCGCTCCAGCGTGCGCCGTATCGCCACGTCGAAGGTGCCGTTGAAGCCCGCTTCATTGCTGAAGGCGGTCGAGACCCGCACGTCGACCTCCGGCTGCACGCGTCGGAAATCATCCAGCCTTGGAATCAGCCAGCGCATGGCAAAGGTGGCCGGTGCGTTCACGCGCACCACCTTGCGCGTAGCGATGCGGCCATAGCGCTCGGACGCGGCGCCGATCTGGTCGAACGCCGTGCTGATCTCGCGCGCGAACGCCTGCGCGTGGACGGTCGGCACCATGCGCTGGCCCTGGCGGATAAACAGCGGCTGCCCCAGCCATTGCTCCAGGATCTCGATCTGCCGGCTGACCGCGCCGTGGGTCAGGTGCAATTCGCGCGCGGCGGCCGAATAGCTGCCGGCGCGAGCGGCCACCTCGAAGATGCGCAGGGCGTTGAGCGGGGGCAGCTTGTGCGGCATTGTGAGATTTCCTGACAGAATCTGGAAAATAAACTCGTTTGTGAGAGTTTATCGCTTAACTTAGCATCGGTCTCAGGTAAACCCCTTCACAAAACCTGCACCAAGAGACCCCATGAGCACCCAGATCCAGGCCAACGGCCATGCCTACCAGTTGCCCGCCCGCCCCACCGTCATCGTCTGCATCGACGGCTGCGAACAGGAATACATCAACCTTGCGGTGCAGGCCGGCGCCACGCCCTTTTTCGCCAGCCTGGCCAAACGCGGCACCGTGCTGACCGGCGACTGCGTGGTGCCGTCCTTCACCAACCCCAACAACCTGTCGATCGTGACCGGCGTGCCGCCATCGGTGCACGGCATCTGCGGCAACTTCTTCTACGACACCGAAGCCGGCGCCGAGGTGCTGATGAACGATGCCCGCTACCTGCGCGCGCCCACCGTGCTGGCCGCCGCGGCACAAGCCGGCGCAAAGGTCGCGGTGGTCACCGCCAAGGACAAGCTGCGCGCACTGCTGGGCCACGGCCTGCAGGGCATCTGCTTCTCGGCGGAGAAGGCCGACCAGGCCACCATCGAAGAAAACGGCATCGACGACGTGCTGGGCAAGGTCGGCATGCCGCTGCCGTCGGTCTACAGCGCGGACCTGTCCGAGTTCGTGTTTGCCGCCGGCGTGGCCTTGCTGGAAACCGTGCGGCCCGACCTGATGTACCTGTCCACGACGGACTATGTCCAGCACAAGCATGCACCGGGTACGCCGCAGGCCAATGCCTTCTACGCGATGATCGACAGCTACCTGCAGCGCCTGGATGCGCTAGGCGCGGTCATCGGCGTGACCGCCGACCATGGCATGAACGCCAAGACCGATTCGCTCGGCAAGGCCAACATCCTGTTCCTGCAGCAGGTGCTGGACCAGCGCTTCGGCACCGATGCCACCCGCGTGCTGCTGCCGATCACCGATCCCTATGTCGCCCACCACGGCGCACTCGGTTCCTACGCGACCGTGTACCTGCCCGCCGGCACCGACCAGCGCGCCGTGCATGAGGCCATCGCCGCACTGCCCGGCATCGAGCTGGTGCTGGACAAGCGCGCCGCCAGCGAGCGCTTCGAACTGCCGCCCGACCGCATCGGCGACCTGGTGGTGGTCAGTGAACGGCTGACCGTGCTCGGCACCACGCCGGCACGCCATGACCTGAGCGGCCTCGATGCACCGCTGCGCTCGCACGGCGGCTTGTCCGAGCAGAAGGTGCCGCTGCTGTTCAACCGCAAGGTCAGCGTGCCGGCCGGCCAGCGCCTGCGCAACTTCGACATCCTGCGGCTGGCGCTGAACCACGCCGACTGAAGCGGGTGCGTGCCGGCAAGGCCGGCACGCTTCATCAGCAAGGGGTGACGGCCGCCAAGACGGTCACCACCAGGGGGCGGCGCCATGCAAATCCTGCTTTCCCTGATGTCCGGGGTTGCACTGCTGATCTGGGGCGCGCATGTGACGCGCCACGGCATGCTGGAGCTATTGGGGCCGCGCTTGCGGCTGGTGCTGGCCGCGGGCACGGCCAGCCCGGCGCGCGGCTTCCTGGCCGGGCTGGGCGTGACCGCGCTGATCCAGAGCAGCAGCGCCACGGCCTTGATGACAAGCAGCTTTGTGGCGGGAGGCCTGGTGTCGTTGCCGGCGGCACTGCCGATCGTGCTGGGTGCCGACGTCGGCACCAGCCTGATGGCGCGCTTGCTGTCGGTCGACATCTCCTGGCTCTCGCCGCTGCTGCTGGTCATCGGCATTGCCCTGCGTCTGTCCGGCAAGGACAGCCTGTGCGGACAGGCTGGCGAAGTCATGGTGGGGCTGGGGCTGATCACGCTGGCCTTGCACCTGATCCGCCTCTACGCCGCACCGCTGCTGCAGGCTCAGATCGTGCACGCGATCTTCATCTCGCTTGGCAACGACGCCCTGCTGGCACTGGTGATCGGCGCCCTGCTGGCCCTGCTCGCATACTCCAGCCTGGCCGCGGTACTGCTGACCGCAACGCTGGCCATGGGCGGCGTCATCGGCCCGGCAACCGCCTTGTCGCTGGTGCTTGGCGCCAACCTGGGCAGCGGCCTGATTGCCTGCCTTGCCAATTCCGGCGCTGCACCGGCCGCACGGCGGGTATCGCTCGCCAACCTGATGTTCCGGGTGGTGGGGATACTGGCATTCCTGCCGTTGCTGGACGCCATGCCGTGGCTGCTGGCCCGCCTGGGCAGCAGCGCCGCGACCATGGCCATCGACTTTCACATGGCCTTCAACCTGGCCCTGGCGGCAACGCTGATCTGGTTCGTCAAGCCGGTCGCCTCGCTATGCAACCGGTGGCTGCCCGATGCGCACGACCACGCAGCGCCCGGCGGCGCACGCTACCTGAGCCAGGGCGACCTGCGGCACCCGTCCGTCGCGCTGGGCAATGCCACGCGCGAAGTCGTGCGCATCGGCGACGTGATCGAGGAAATGCTCGGTGGCATGAAGCTCTCGGTGGCGGGCAACGACCGCGCCATGAACGCCCGCTGCCGCGCGCTGGACGACCGTATCGACGACCTCTATTCGTCCGTCAAGATGTACCTGACCGGCGTCGACACCGACAGCCTCGACGACGACGATACCGCGCGCTGGGACGAAATCATGCTGGTCAATATCAACCTGGAATATGCCGGCGATATCGTCGAGCGCATCCTGGCCGACCTGGACCAGCGCAAGCTGAGCCGCAACTACCGGTTCTCGGACGAGGGCAGCGCGGAACTGCTTGCGTTGTGCGACATGCTGGTGGCCAACCTGCGTACCCGGCTGTCGCTGTTCGTCGCTGGCGACCGTACCGCTCCGGCCTTTCTGCACGACTGTGCCGCCGGATTCCAGGCCCGTGCCGAGCGCTTCACCGCGCGCCACATTGCGCGTGTGGCGCAGCGGCGCACGGCAAGCGTGGAGACCAGTGCCTTGCACCTGGATATCCTGCGCGAGCTTTCGCAGATGAACTCGCTACTGTGCGCTGCGCCCGCAGGCATGCCAGGCACCCAGCGCAGTGCCCTCGCCGAGGACCCTCCGTTCCTGCCTGCCGAACACACCGGCACGCTGCACGCACAGGACCGCCTGCTTAATCCGTGACGCCGCAAGCACCGAGAACGCTGACAGTGCGCGCGCGGGCTGCGCGCGCCGCCGCTTCAGCGTGCCTGGCCAAGCTGCTCGAGGATGGCCGGGTTCTCCAGCGTCGAGGTGTCCTGCGTAATCTCTTCGCCCTTGGCCAGCGACCGCAGCAGGCGGCGCATGATCTTGCCCGAGCGCGT